>NZ_JAGSOZ010000023.1:0-50688 GCF_019204055.1 Photobacterium sp. WH24
CGAACAGTGGGTACGATATTTTTGCTGACTGCCGTGGGTCTTGAATAACTGAAAAGAATTGAGAAAAAGCATCGATATGCATCAGGAACTCCCGTAAAAAGGGAGTATATGATCACAGCCAGCCCTGATCGTCAAACTGATCTATTTTGTTCAAAAAACGTTCGTGATCTTGCCCTGTGTCCGGCCATCCGCCCAAACAAACTCATCTTGCATTAAATACAATGCATTGATGAAGATTATTCTTAACGGTTCTACGCTATGATCTCTGGCCATCTCGGTCATTTCTAAACGTACGATATTGTAAGAAACTAGAATTCCCCAAAGTTCCTGATAGATACCTTCGCTTTTTAAACTACTCAAAAGCGGTTTATTCTGTAATTGATACTGTTTTAACTCACCGTAACCACGTTCAATTTCCCAACGCTGCCAATAGACTTCAACGAGCTCTTTGAGTGCATACTGCTTTGGACACAGACAAGAAGTGGACAGCCAGCTTTGTGTTTAATGATTGGATTGCTAGTATGAAGCATGAGAGTTACCTCTTATTGTCTTTGATTACGGATTCAGCACCTTTAATCAAAGTGGGTAACTCTCTTCATTTCAAATTGAAGTGTCAGATCTAGTCAGAACTAATACACTTTATGCAAGGTGGAGCATACCTTACTCACTTTCATAACCCGAAGAAAACTCTTGTCCGATAATCATCGCTCCAAGCTGCCTTTTTCAGTTTTATTTTCTGGTTTGGTGCGCCACAGTCACACTGTTTTAGTATGTTCATCACAAAACGCCTGAACAGCGCTATATTTTCAACCGCACCATCCAGGGTTACTCGTGAGCTATCTTCTTTGAAAACAACATCTAACACATAATTCTGCCTGTTCTCTATGCGCCAATGCTGACGAATATAATGCCCGAGAAGTTTATGGGAGTTAGCCAGTGCGTGTTTGGCCGGTTCCCTGGCAGCTCATAAAGAGCTCTGCTGACATAAACCCCCGGTCAAATAACGTGAGTGCATCTTCTGGTGCCGAGCCGATAAGTTGTTGTGCGTAGGAAATTTCACTATTGGTTACAGGACCAAAGGCCGCATCTGACAGTATGTGGTTTCTGGTCGACATCAGTGTTACAGCCAGGACTGAGGGGAAGGAGGCCGACTTTTGAGCATACCCAAACACCTGATTGCTCGGTGTCTCATAGGTCTTAAAATAGGTGCCATCTACACTGAGCACTTTAAGCCCGCAGACTTGGTCAAATTCACACTGCTTTTCCCATTGTGCGGCAGTGTGTTTGAATAAATACTGCATTGGCTTGGCTCCGAGTTTTTCTTTTCCCTTGATGATACTGCTTGTCGCTAAAGGCGGTAGCTCTCCTTTCGAGTCCGGAAAGGCGAGTTCAAGTTTGTCGCAAACGTTCTGAATAGAGCGATTTCTAAGTAATCCAATCCCCAATACCAGCCACACAGCCTGCTCGGCTGGGAAACGTCGTTTACGAACAGAAGCTCGCCCTGTCTGTTGAACAGCTTCTTCTACCCACTCTAAGGGAATGTGCTTAGCAAAAGTATTGATATGGTGGTCTTGGCAGAACTCAGCGGTGATATGCAGTTCTTTAGAAAATTCAGACATAAAAAAATCGGCCTCAACAAAGTTGAGACCGATTATGAAGCCTACGCAGGATCGTTCAATGACTTAAAACGATCGGCATTGCATACCTATGTGTTTTTTGTTATGACTTCTTCGAAGGAAAGTTAACACCCTCCTCAATAATAGTAAAAACTTCTGATAATAGTTCTGAATATGGTTTATCACAGTACTTTCTCTTTTTCCAAAGCTGATAGGCACTGTGATAAGCCAGTTCAAGAGAATTAGCGGCGATGGCCGGACGAATATCCAAATCAGGGTCATTTCCCATCCTGTCCGCTAAAAGCTTAGTAATATCTTTCGTTCTATCCTGACCTTTTGCCAGGTTATGTGCTCTCACCACTGGATTATTGCGCAGCAGGTTCTGCAAGTTAATAAACCTATCCGCATCAAAACCGTACGCACAATTTTCACACCCTCTCACGGCCTGTACAGCTGCATGCTTCAGAGCAGTTATCGCAGGCTCATGTTCAGGTCTGGCCTGCAGTTGTGAGAGAAGCTCCCTATGCTCTTCTTCCTGATAATCAAGTAAGACATCTTCCTTTGAAGAAAAGTAACGAAAAAACGTTCTGACAGAGACATCAACCTGTTCAGTAATATCTTCAATTCGAGTGTCATCAAATCCTTTTGACTCAAAAAGTTCATATGCAGCCTTGATCAAAGAATCACGCATTTGTTGCTTTTTTCTTTCACGTCGCCCAAGTGGCGCTGGAGCTATTTCTTCAGTGATGTCTTGCACTACAGACATTTTCTTTTCATCAGCCATAGACATTTCCTTATTAAGGGCAATCCCCCTAAATCTTACTTCCAGGCTAATTATGTCACATGAATAAAAAGTGTAATAGGAGATAGAAGTATAAAAACGAAAAAAGTCACTTGACAAAAAGTGTCACGAGATGACATCTTTCTAGCATCATATGAAACCGCTCTGTAGTGAGACGGAACAATAAGTTCACTATGACAATCAGTTTAATTACCTGATAAAAAAGGTTTTTATAACTTTTTACGCCTTGAGTTGCAACAAATTGCAATGCAAGTGATTGAATTAATTGATACTAAGGAAAGGAAATGAACGGTGAAAACAAGGTGATCCCTTTAACACGTTACCAAAGGGACATTTATTTCGAATCACAGAAAAGCCCGCTAAGTAATCAGTTCACGCTTGCAGTCGCAAAAATGCTGCCGGAAAATTTTGACAGTTCGCTTCTGACAACGAGTATTTATGATGTTATTCAGCAGGATTTGACAAGCAGGTTAAGTATCGTTGAGGCTGGTGGAGAGCTCTATCAGCAGATTCTTCCCAAGGGTAACGTTCACTTGCAGGAACTGAATGCCGAAGGAAACTCAATGACATCCTGTTTCGACACATGGTCGAAACAGGTTTTTGATTTAAAAGATGGCCCGTACATTGAAGCAGCCGTATTGACCGGTTTGCCACAAGGTCAAATGGGTCTGTTACTTCGGGGGCATCATATTGTTTGTGATGGTTCAGGAATTAATTTAATTGCTGACAAAATCATTCAGCGTTTCTTGCAACAATCCACCGAAAAAGAAACCAGTTTTGATAATACTGCTGAATATATCTCAGCAGTGACAGCAAGCCAGAAAGAATTATCATCCGCTGTTGTTGGTACTCAAACATCTGAACTTGCAGAAATCGTGAACAAATGCGATCCCATTCTGTTTAATCGCAAACATTCAACAGAGCCAACAACCGATCGATTACGCTTCCGTCATATTCTAAAGAAGCAGGACATTACAGATGCTTTAAGACAAGGAATGACGCCTTACCAAGTCGTAATGTCTGCTGTAGTAGTACTACTTTCCAGAGTGCATAATCAGGAGCAATTTACTGTCGGTGTACCTTTCAATAACCGTAAAAATCGCCTTAATACTGTTGGCCAATGGGCAAACACGCTTCCTCTTGCGATCTCGGCAGGTGCTGATGACACCTTCCGTGATCTTGCAGCACGAATCAAAACAGATACAACAACATTGAAGAAGTATGAACATATTCCGCTCAGTCAATTACTGAATGCTTTAGGTTCTGATATCCGCAAGCGTTTTGACGTCACAGTCTCATACAATCGCTTACCGGCCGGTAAGCTGTTCAAAAATAACATAGAAAATACCAATAACTTCGCTATCGCACATGACAATGATGCTATTGCAATCCATATGAACACGTACGGAGAATACGACGATGTTGTTGTTGATATAAGTGCATCTGTTGATATTTTCGATCAGGATTACACATTCGAAAAAATGACACAGTCATTATGCCGGCTTGTGGATGAGGTGATCAAAAAACCAGAACAAAAAATCTCTGGCACCAATATCTTCACAGAAAGTGAGCAAAATCAATTATTCAATTTTGAACAAGGGCCAGAAATTTCATTTTCATCTAATGAAACACTGCCATCTCTATTTGACATGCAGGCTCGAAAAAATGGAGATGCAATCGCTGTCCATTCGATAGGTAATCATCCTGGTCTGACGTACAAAGACTACCAAAATCGTGTTCAAGCAATGACCTCAGTACTTGTTCATCATCAAGTCCGTAAAGGCGATATGGTCGCCATTTTAATGGACAGAAGCCCTGATATGCTGACTGCAATATTTGGTACGCAAAAAGCAGGCGCAGCTTACTTACCAATCGATCCAGGATATCCAGCAGAGCGAATTGAATTCATGCTGCAAGACAGTGGTGTCAATGTCATCATTGCCGACACAGATTATATCAATAAGGTTTCTGGAAACTTTACCATTATCAATGGAAACAACTTAACCGATACACCTGATTCATCAGCCGAAACCTCATTAAACCCTGACAGTCTGGCGTATATGATTTATACCTCTGGCTCAACCGGCCAACCGAAAGGTGTCATGATCGAACATCGTTCCGTAATCAACCGAATTGAGTGGATGCAAGAACGTTATCCTCTGGATGAAACTGACGTTATTTTGCAAAAAACACCAATTTCCTTTGATGTTTCAGTTTGGGAATTATTCTGGTGGTCAATTACTGGAGCATCTGTTGCATTGCTGCCTCCTGGCGCACACAAAGATCCGAAAGAAATCATCAACGCAATCCGAACGCAGAAGGTAACGACCCTTCATTTCGTCCCCTCAATGTTGCAGCCATTCCTGGAAATACTTGAAGCAAAACCTGAATTAATTTCAGAGCTATCTAGTTTACGTCGCGTATTTACCAGCGGTGAAGCGTTACCACCTGCTCGCGTAAATCAATTCCGTCAGGTTTTTAGCGCATTAGGAAACCAGGCACCAGCATTAATTAATCTTTATGGTCCAACTGAAGCTACCGTTGATGTTTCTTATTTTGAATTCTTGCCCGAAACGCAAAACGACAGAGTCGATTGTGTGCCAATTGGTTATCCAATACAGAATACACAGTTACGTATTATATCGCACCATGGTATGCGTCAGCCTGTTGGTGTGGCAGGTGAACTCCAAATCGGAGGCATTGGTCTTGCCCGGGGGTACCACAATAAGCCCGAACTGACCGCAGAAAAATTCATTTCTGATGAAGGTAAGCGCTGGTACAAAACCGGGGATCTTGCTCGCTGGATGTCTGATGGCAGCATTGAATATTTAGGCCGTATTGACAACCAAGTTAAAATTCGAGGCAATCGGATTGAGCTTGGAGAAATCCAAAACACACTGACGCAGATCGAGGGCATTTCTTCAGCCGAAGTCATCCCGGAAAAAAATGCAAGTGACAATTTCCATCTATGTGCTTATTACGTCACCGATGGTCAAACATTTGAAGACAATGATCTACGGACACATTTAGAAGGCTTTTTGCCAGAATTTATGGTGCCTTCGAAGTTTATCGCCGTTTCCCATATTCCAGTGACACCGAACGGAAAAGCGGATCGGCGCGCACTAAGTGCGATGGCGATTGCAAATAAAGCTGAGCATCATCAAACGCCAAAAACAGCAACTGAAAGTCAGTTAGCGAATATTTGGCAAAACATCCTGAAGCTGCCAGCCCCCAGCACAAATGATAACTTCTACGCCCTCGGCGGAGATTCAATCCTGATGCTGAAAGTCCGTTCCGAGTTAGAAAAAGCTGGCATGCCAACCAGTCTGACTGAACTTTCACAGCATCTCACGATTGCAGCATTGGCAAAGCATTTAGATCAAAATGAACGCACTTCCATTTCTATGGCGCTTCGCCCTTTCGAACTCATTCGGGAAGAAGAGCGCGCACGCCTTACAGAATATGAAGATGCATTCCCCGCGACTCAGCTTCAGCTTGGCTTGATCTTCCACAGTCAGCAAAGCCGGAACTCAGCAACATATAAAGATGTATTTCGCTACACATTGAAGGGAACCTGGGAGCCTGCGCTCTTCCGTCAATGTCTGGCATCAGTCATCCAAAAGCATCCTGCACTGCGTTCTCACTTTAATCTGGCTGATTTCAGTGCCCCCTTGCAGGTGATTCGTCATGAAGTCAATATAGATGACGTGCTGGATATCAGCGATCTACGCATATTCGATCCCCATGAAGTCGAACAAATGATCTGTTCATATATGCGTAAGAAAACCCGGTTTGACTACAAATTTGATCAAGCACCGCTTTATCACATCGGTCTATTCCGGACAGCTGAGGCTATTGAAATGGTGCTTAGCTTCCATCATGCAGTTTTGGATGGCGGCAGCGTAGCAAATCTTCTGAAAGAACTCTTCTCACGGTATCAGAATGATGGGCTATACCCTGAGGAATTACTGCCTTCTCCGGCACTATATGTCCGAGATGAAATAGCAACCATGCAGCATGCCGAAAGCCATACTTTCTGGAAATCCAGATTTGATGGCCAGTCAAGAACCCAGTTACCAAACCTCAGAATGTACGAAAGCTACCCGGTAGACGGTATCTTCACGCAGAAACTTTGGGTTCCTGAGACAACTGAAAACAACCTGAAAAACATTGTGAAACAAGAGAATATTTCTGCAAAATCGATATATTTTGCAGCACATTGCCTAACGATAGAAATGATCTCTGGGCAAGACAGCATTGCGACCGGGTTAGTGACTCACGGGCGGCCGGATGTAGATGGCTCCGAAAATATGCTGGGATTGTTCCTCAATACATTACCTGTTCGCTTTTCGGCCAAAGGAAAAACATGGAAAGAGTGTATCCATACTGTATTCCAAGCTGAGCAGGATCATGCACCATTCCGACGCTATCCACTCAGTACAATTCAGTCCATCGCAGGTGAAGGTGCTAAAATCAGCACTGCATTTAACTACATTCACTTTCATGTTCTCAAAGATGTATTGAATACAGATGCTTTGTCACTTGAATCTTTTGACCCATGGGAAGAAACTAACTTTGAGCTTCTTTTAAATGTGATGAAGGATTTCACAACGGAACGCACACAGCTGCGTTGTGATTTTGATGGATCTGTATTCTCCCGCCTTCAGGCAGAAACTTACATGAAAGCCTACTTGGCTATCCTGAATCACATCGTATCTGATCTGAATCAGCCAGCTACGTTAAGCCGTGCATTAGAGCCAGCAACCATTGATGAGGCATCACCGGCCTTTGCTTCAGTGGTGTCAGACATTGCTCATCAAATGCGTTCAAACCCTGATGCTATTGCTTTAAGTTACCAGGATCAGCATTGGACCTATGAGCAGCTATGGAAAAAATCAGGGCAAATTGCAGCGGGTCTTACTGCTCACGGCACACAACCGAATCGTCCCGTTGCTGTAGCTCTGGAACGCTCGCCTCAAATGATTGCAACTCTACTCGGAATCATGAGAGCAGGTGCAGGTTGTTTACCACTGGACCTGAGTTATCCGCCACATCGCATTGAAGCTATGCTGACACAAGCGAAGCCATCTGTTGTGATTATCGAAGACTCCGCAGAACAACCCGCTGCCGCTGAGCAGTCAAAAGTCATCAGTGTCCGAGAACTTTGTAATGTCGAGTCGACTTTCGAAGATTCGAACATCAAGCCAACACAACTGGCATACCTACTGTTTACTTCTGGTTCGACCGGCCAGCCCAAAGGTGTTGCAATGCCTCACCGAAGTCTGGCAAACCTCGTTGCCTGGCAGAATAAAAGCATGACAGGGCAAGGCGTTCATTCAACACTTCAATATGCGCCACTGAGCTTTGACGTATCTTTCCAGGAAATTTTTGCCACCCTGACGTCTGGAGGGGAACTCATCCTGATTAGCGAGGCGGAGCGCCGTGATCCAGTTCAGCTACTTCGTAAGATTGAACAATTCTCGGTGGAACGTATTTATCTCCCGTATGTTGCACTTCAGCAGCTTTCAGAAACTGCGGTTGCACTAAATCTGTATCCAAACGCCCTGAAAGTCGTAATTTCTTCTGGTGAACAACTCAGAGTTACCGAAGATATCCGCGCTTTTATCGGTCAATTAAAAGGCGGAATTCTTGAAAATCAATATGGCCCAACTGAGACCCATGTCATTACTTCTTACAGCATGACAGGTGAGGCGAAAGATTTCCCAGCACTACCACCAATCGGACAAGCAATTGCGCATTGTGATGTTGTCATTCTCAATGACAACCTTCAGGAAGTTGCTCCGGGTCAGACCGGTGAAATCTATGCGCGAGGCGCACCATTGGCAGCTGGCTATTACGGCCAGGAAGCTCTGACCGCAGAACGTTTTGTTGCGATTTCAGGGGATGACAGCGTGCTGTACCGTACCGGTGATTTAGGTGTCGAGCTTACTGATGGCAATATTATTTGCCTGGGTCGAAAAGATGCACAAATCAAGGTTCGTGGCTATCGGGTGGAGCTAGCTGAAGTTGAACTGGCGATTGCAGATACGCCTGATTCTGAAGAGCTGATTCGCGATGTGGCCGTTGTAGTACAACAACGCGGAGATCACGACCACTATTTGGCTGCATTTCTTGTCGGCGAACCCAATGACACAATGAAAGCTTGTGTTCAGCAACACTTAGCTGAAGTACTGCCCAAATACATGATCCCTGCTCAGATTGAGTGGCTATCAGAATTACCCAAAACACCAAGCGGTAAACGAGATGATGCTGCTCTGAGAAACATGCGGTCACTTCACCAGTCAACAACAGTGGAAGAGACACCTCCCCGTGACAATTATGAACGTACATTGTGTGAGATGGCAGCCGAGCTGTTAAAGGTTCCTTCACTGTCAGTCCATCAGAACCTGTTTGACATTGGCGGAACCTCTCTGACCGCAATGCGTCTTGTCGTTCTGGTTGAAAAACATTTCGGCGTTAATATTCCACTGTCTGTATTTGTCAGTGATCCTACGATTGCTCAACTGGCTATCCGAGTTCGGGAAAAAGATGCGCAGCCAACGTTCAGCCCGCTCGTACCAATGAGAACGACCGGGAACAAACGTCCACTATTTTTCGTCCACCCAATGGGAGGAAATGTTCTTTCATACCTGCGGCTTGTGAAATATTTCCCGCAAGATCAGCCATTTTACGCCTTGCAGGCTTATGGTGTGGATGCGGGTTCTGTTCCGCTGACAAGCGTCAAAGAACAGGCAGAAAATTACCTGAAAACCATTCGTGAAATTCAACCTCACGGCCCGTATTCTATCGGTGGATGGTCTTATGGCGGATTTGTGTCTTTCGAAATGGCTCGACAACTCAGAGAGCAAGGCGAAGAAGTCAACGATCTGTTCGTCCTAGATACTGTCGCTTTGAACACTGAGTCTCAAGGTCGTGCGAATGATGATGCCCTACTGCGATGGTTCTTCTGGGAACTATTGTGGCTCAATGAAGGTGCCACTCTGCCAGAGCAATTTGTGCCTGAACATATCACCACACTGCAAGAACGGTTTGAATACATCACCGAACACGCGATTTCAACAGGCGCTATTCCTCATGGAAGTTCCCGGGCCGTCGTTCAGCGTTTGTTCGAGGTTTACAGAACCAACTGGAAAGCAGCCACGGACTACGCAGTATATACCGCAGATGTAGACATGACTTTACTGCATGCCACTCGCCCATTACCGGAAGTATTGCGCTCCATGCATGATGCTATCCGCAGTGAATACCGTGACCCAAAAAATGGCTGGGAAAACAAAACTACCGGTGAACTGAATGTCATTGATGTTCCAGGCGATCACTTGGAAATCATGGAGGAACCTTACGTGGAAGAAGTCGCGAAAGTCATTTTGAGTGAAATGGAAAAATCGGCCAGCAAACTGGTAGCAAATGAACTGGAGGAAGCATGAACCGTCCATTAAAAGTCATCATTATCGGAGCCGGAATCGGCGGCCTCAGCACCGCAGTTGCGCTGCGCAGAATTGGCTGTAATGTGGAAGTTTACGAGCAGGCACCAGCTCTCAGAACTGCAGGTTCGGGCCTGTCCGTGATGTCAAATGCCTCAGTTGCCATGTCAACCTTAGGCATTAATCTGAATCTGGAGCACTTCGGTGCTCCCATCCGCCATTTTGAAATCAGAAGCACCCGGGATCGATTGATCCGCAGGCTCCCTTTGCCTGAAATTTCTTCAGCCAATGGTGCGGACAGTGTCTGTATCTCCCGAAAAGCGTTGCAGCAGGCACTGCTGCAACAATTAGATGAACGATGTATCCACGTCGGTGCCCGAGTATCAGCAATCCATGAAGGTACTGACTGTGTCAGTATTTCCTTCGATGATGGCCGAACTGAGCAATGCGACCTGCTCGTTGGAGCAGATGGCATTTATTCTTTTGTCAGGGAATACATTCAAGGCCCTCAACCAGTAAGAACCGCAGATTATATTTGCTGGTTAGCGATTACCCGTTATCAGCATCCGCAAATTACACCGGGCTATGTTGGCCATTACTGGGGGGCTGGTAAGCGTATCGGTTTGATCGATGTTGGAGACGGCGAAGTATATTGGTGGGGAACCGCCAATATGAAAAATGAACAAGCAAGGAACTGGACCGGTAACACTGAAGATATCATGTCTTTTTATAATGGCTGGCCTGCAATTGTTGGAGATATCATTTCTCAAACGCCAGTTGAAGACATTATTTCCGTTGCAGCTCAGGACCGGCAATTTTCTGCAAACTGGGGAAAAGGTCGAGTCACTCTGTTGGGAGATGCAGCCCACCCAATGCTGACCAGTCTGGGGCAAGGTGCAGGAATGGCCATTGAAGATGCCGCAGTGCTGGGCCATAGCCTCAGCATAAACTCAGATCCGGTTCAAGCACTACGGCAATATGAGGCACTTCGGATTCCGAGAGCTGAAATGTTGGTGAACGCCTCTCGAACACTGAGTGAAGTAGAACAAGATGACCGTTTTTTCCACTGCCTGAAAAGGGATCTTTCTTTGCAATTTGCGCCATCAGCCAGCTTAAAACGAAGTTTAGAAAACTCACTGATTTTCAAAGCCGGCAGTATTGGTCAATTGAACTCAAATACACCAGAACAAACCCGGGGGTAATATGATAACGCATACTTTAAACCAAACGTTCGCTGATAAAATCGTCCTAGTTACTGGTGCATCAACCGGACTGGGTGCACAGGCTGCTGATTATTTAGCAAATAAGGGATTCATCGTATTTGCGGGAGTACGGGATACAGCCAAGGTTTCGCCATCACCATATACCAACATGCATTATGTAGAACTGGACGTCACTTGCGCTGAAAGTATTGAGTGCGCTGTTTCTCAAATTTCGTCTGTGCAAGGAGCTCGCCTCTGGGCTGTTGTCAATAACGCAGGAATCTGCGTTCCATCTCCATTAGAAATGCTACCGGTTGATAACCTTCGCAATCAGTTGGAAACGAATGTCGTCGGTCAATTACTCGTGACTCAGAAGGTGCTGCCTTTGCTACGGAAAACCCAAGGGCGAGTCATTAATATTACCTCTGGTTTAGGCAATCTTGCTTTACCTTACCTCGGTGCCTATTCAATTGCCCAATTCGCAAAAGAAGCTTTTAGTGATGCGCTTCGACGCGAACTTCATCATTCAGGTATTGATGTCATTGTTGTGCAACCAGGTGCTATCAATACACCTATCTGGGATAAGTTTCAGGCCGTCGGTGAAGACATTGTCCAGCAAGCACCGAAACAACTTAAACTTATCTACAGTCGCTCATTCCACGAGTTTCTTGCGGCAAGCCCGGTACATGCTCAACAAAGCCCGACCACTGCCGAAGATTTTGCACATGTCATCTACAAAGCCTTAACGGATGAACACCCCCACACCCGTTATGCAGTTGGTGAGGATGCGACAAATTTCCGAATCAAAGCTCGGTCGCAAGAAGATCGTGAGCTTGATGAAGAATTATCAGCTGCAATGCCGAGACATCAAGAATTTCATGATGAACTGATGAACTGAGTTCGGGGAATACATGACTCAATCTCAAAGGAATGAAAAAGCTTACCGGGAGACCGGTAAGCTAAAAGAGGAAGTCGTAAATCAGTGGTGGCAAGCCCACCACTCACTTCTTCAAGACACGTTGGCAGCGATTGCCGACGGTATCCACTGGCAACCATTTTCAGATAATCTGGCAGACTACTTACCAGAACTAAAGGAACATGGCAGGCTCTCTTTTGAATCCATGCTGAACTCTCGTTTTCAGCTCCCCATGCATGAACACATCTCAGAATGGGTAACTGAAACACGCTCACCTTACGGACCTGCGCTGAACATTGCCTATCCGGTGATCCGTCCAGAAGTCGCGTGTACCTATGCATCTGAAACTTTATCCGTTTGGGGCAATATTCCCGTCAAGCAACGGGCAGCAATATTACTCGAAACAGTAGCCAGACTTCATCAGGCCAGTTTTATTTTCGCAGAGGCTGGAGTCCATACCAGTGGCCACAGTTATTTAATGGGATTTCATGCAAATGCACTCCATGCACAGTATCGAGCTATTGAATCTATTGCTCGCATGTTTCGAGAAATGGAACTACTGGAAACCAGTAATTGCTGGAAGATCAATATTGGTAACGAACCTGAGATGGGATTTCAACGAACCTTCATGACTCGTCCACTCGGACTCAGCCTAGTGATCTGCGGCAGGATTGTTCCCACTTGGAATGCTTACCCAGCAATCTTTGCTTCCTTGATGGCAGGCAACCCGGTTCTGGTAAAACCGCACCCGGATGCTATTTTACCACTTGCTCTGA
The DNA here is from genome assembly GCF_019204055.1 of Photobacterium sp. WH24. Classification (NCBI taxonomy): domain Bacteria; kingdom Pseudomonadati; phylum Pseudomonadota; class Gammaproteobacteria; order Vibrionales; family Vibrionaceae; genus Photobacterium; species Photobacterium sp. WH24. The sequence goes on from NZ_JAGSOZ010000023.1 coordinate 12,758, forward strand.
CCGTAAAGATTCTGCGAGAAGTTTTATCTGAAGTCGGTTTGCCCATTTCAATCATTACCCTGACACCGGACAGCCAGCAAGCCAAAATAGCTAAAGAGTTGGCAATGAACCCAGAGGTAAGAATTATTGATTACACCGGGCGAGAAAATATGGGGCAGTGGCTTGAAGTGAATGCCAGACATGCCCGGTTATTTCTTCAAAAAAGTGGAATTACTCCCGTAATTCTACATTCTTCAAACAATTACAAAGGCATGTTGCGCAATATTGCATTTGGTCTTTGCTCATATTCAGCCCAGTTATGTACTTCACCACGAGTACTCTGGATACCCTCAGACGGCATCCAGACACCTGAAGGAAAACATCCTCCTGAAACGTTTATTCAAGATCTTTCCGAGATGATGGATATCATTCTACAGCAAGCCGATACGCCTGGAGATATTCTCGGCGCACTTGTCATCCATGATGGCGAAACGGCACTGTCGAAAGCGAACAACGGTGAATTCGGCAGAGTTATACGTCAGGCACGTCGGATGTCACATCCGGTTTATCATCACGCACAGATATGGAGCCCAGCATTGATTTCGACAGAGCTTGCTCTGGAGCAAGCCAAGCTTCCTCCGGATGGCCCCATCACGCTCATCGCACTCGGAAAAACATTAGTTGAAGCAAACACAGGTATCCGCGCTCTCGCTTCCACGACAGGATGCCTGTCTGTTGGGCTCTACACATCTGATCCTTACATTGAGAAAAGTATGACTGACATGGCTGCAGATATTGGAGCGATTCTTTCTGTGAACTTTTCAGGGAGCTATTTCCTGAGTCAATCTGAAGTCTTCACTGATATTCATGGTGGTAGTGTAAATCCATCAGCAAATACCGGCTATGGGGAGCCAAGCTTTTATTCCTCACGATTCAGGCTGACAGAAACCCGGCGACAAACCTATTAGCATGCCCCGTAAATCTGACTTAAAACAGGGTCAGGCATCCTGTTTTTAACAATCATTTTTCCTACCCAACAATAGTAATTATAAGGAGTGTAAACGCGATGCCTCTCCCTCTTGAACTCACCAATACTGAGGCAATTTTTCTCTCAGCAAGCCATTCCAATGAGCCAGCCTTGGCACAATGCCTCATGGGGTTCTTTTTAAGTACAGGAATGAGAACTATCGAAATTTGTCAAATTCAAGTACAAGACATTATTGAAATTTCCGGCCAAATCCATGAGAAGATGATCGTCAGAGGCAATGCTGAGCGAGAAATTTACCTGACAAACCCAAAACTCAAAACACTTATTGTCAATTATGTAAATAATCGTCGTAAAGACGGCTATCATAGAAATTGTTTCCGCTGTTTTTCTCCTACTGCGCCCTTCTTCCTTCGTTCGAACGGCACCACTTTTCAACTATCTGCACGAAAGACGAGCCGTGGTCATATCAGCCTCAGTTGTCCGACATTGAATCAATTAATCAAAGTGATTCTTAAAGATGCAGGAATCCAATCTCCAAGTATTGATTCTGGCCGACGAACATTAGCACTCAAACTTAAATATCAGGTCGATAAAAAAGTCATTCACAATCTTTTAGGTAACAAAGATATTGCTACGACAAACCGCCTTCTCTCAAGTAAGCCGCTTAATATGAAGCAAATTTCGGAGATCACTCTCAGTTAAACTTTATTCCCATGAAATGATAAACATCAAGGTCCCGATTGATTGTTTTCCTCTGCTTCCTCTGGCGGGAAAGGATCACTGAATATAGGATTACTCAGGAAGCTGTCATCGGTCAGGGTTTCAAGGAAAGCCACCAGCGCTTCTTTGTCCGCCTGGCTTAATCCCATTCTGACGGGTCGTCCGGTGCGGTCTCTCAAATCGGGGCTGAGGTTAGCGTGGTTATTGATACCGCTGTTGTAGAACTCAATCACTGACATCAAATCAGGCAAGTGCCCATCGTGGAAGTAGGGGGCACCAACGGAGATATTGCGCAGGGATCCCGTTTTGAAGAATCCGGCCAGATTGCCGCCTACGCCCTGATCCGGGTCATTATTGCTGACTGAGCCATTGTTGTGATTTCTGTCCAGCACAAAGGCGGTGGTAGTGTGGCAATCAATGCAGTTCAGAGAATCAAACAAGTCCAGCCCTCTGAGTTCCTGAGCAGATAGCACAGGCGTTGGATCATTGTTCAGTTCTGCCTGAACCGCCTGATCAAACCTGGACTCATAACTCACCATGGCCCGCATAAACTGGGACATCGCAAGGGCTATCCGCTGGCTGGTGATGGCTTCATCGCCGAAAGCCTCGGTAAACAACTGACCATAAAAACTGGTCTGCCCCAGCTTGGTTTCGAGATCAAACAAGTTCATGCCCATCTCTACCGGATCCTGAATCGGCATTACCGACTGCTCCTCAAGCGTTGCAGCCCGTTCATCCCAGAAGAAACGGCCGGGATCGTAATAGCGGGAATTGGTCAGCCCCATAGAATGGCGCCCTGTGTGCCCGCCATCAAACCCTGTGCTCAGTTGCGCCGGGTCGGTGAAACCATGCTCCTGCTGATGGCAGGAAGCACATGAGACAGTGTTATTGGCCGATAAACGAACATCATAAAACAGAATCCGACCCAGTTTCGCTACCGGATTGTTCAATTCGTTATCATTGGGCGTATTGTCTTCCGTCGCCACGCTGGTAAAGCGAATGTTATTAAATTCGGTACTGGACAAACTGGTGTAGTAACCAGGCTGGCCAGCCACATACGTTTCATAATCCGGGCTGGACTGGGTATCGGGTAATGGCAGTCCATCGATATCCACCCTGGGTTCCGGATCAGGTTCCGGATCAGGATCAACATCGCCCGGGCCATCATCAGGACTGCCAGGTGTACCGTCGCCGCCTGAGTCACCGGGAGCCACAACAGGGGGTGAGTTATCCCCGCTTGTCGGTTCATCGTCATCATTACATCCCGCGAGTGCTGTTATTGCCACAGCCAGCAAAAAGACATGTGAGTACTTCATGGTTACACCTCTGCCTAACCACTGCATTTGTTGTTATTCATCGAGGATCTGGCGGTGTAGGTCCCGCCTAATGAAAACAGTAGCAGTTGATATGGCGGAAGGGTTTCTGAATAGTAAGACGCAAAGTCCCGTAGTTTTCGCGGTACTTGAAGTATTTTGCAGTCAGACATCACTTTTTTGACAATGCTGTCCAAGTGCTTTTCTTTCTCAGACGGGACAGGCAAGCCAATCCTGATCCTGGATGAAGCAACCACCCATCTTGGCGAAGAAATGGAACAGAAAATCCTGAATACCATCGCAGCCTGTGCCCCCAACCAGATACAGCGGGTTATTCACCACAATCCTCTCAACAACATCTGCGGTCTTCACCACCATTGGCTCATCGGCCAAGGTTCGCTACTGGAGGTTTCCAATGCATGATATTCAATTTCTCGTCACAGCGGTTCAAAACCGCTGAGTTCTGGCAGGCTGCCATGGCAACCACATAATTCAGAAGTCTAATAATTTAAGGCGATTTCTGCTCATATTTCACCCTTAAAACAGAACAAAACGGACAATCTTTTAAGTGTCCGTTTTACTGCATAACAGCCATAAACCTTCATTCTTACAGTCACCCGCTAGCAAGCAACCCTTCAAAACAATCACACAACTAAACATTACAACACTAAACATTTTTTTGACTTAGATCATTCGATGTGTCATTTTATTTTTAATTAATCGTTCAATTAAAAATATTGGTGACTGATCATGCCCAAAGTAGGAATGCCGGAAATCCGAAAACCACAACTGGTGGAAGCCACTATGGCAGCCATAGATGAAGTGGGGCTGGCAGGGGCCAGTGTGGCACTGATCAGCAGAAAAGCCGGTGTGTCACCGGGTATCATCAACCACTACTTTGGCGGTAAACACGGTCTGCTGGAAGAAACCATGCGTTCGGTACTGCGCCAGCTTTCGCATACTGTGATGGAACACCTGGCGAGCGTTGACAAGAAAGATGTCCCGGGCCGGATCAAAGCCATTGTCGCCGGTAATTTCGACAGCTATCAGGTCGACAACAAAGTCGTCAAAACCTGGCTGTCCTTCTGGGCGCAGGCCATGCACGACCCGCAACTTCACCGCCTGCAGCGGGTTAACGAAAAGCGCCTGCTGTCTCACCTTCGCCATGAATTAAAGCAAGTGCTGCCTGCTGACAAAGCCTTGTTTGTCGCCCAGGGCACAGCAGCATTGATTGACGGTATCTGGTTGCGGGGAGCATTAACACCGGGCGGTATCAGCCCGACTCAGGCGCAGTCCATTATTACCGATTACCTCGAAAAGCAACTGGCACCGTATCTTTAATCACAGTGTGCCAGCAAGCAGACACTCATCATTGTTCGGGACTGATGCAACCCCATCAGTCACGACTCAGGAGCAGAGAAACAGTATGACCAAGACATCCCTGTACATTCACGGCCAAGCCATTCAAGCCACTTCTGGTGAACACTTCACAACCCGAAATCCGGCCACCGGTGAAGTGATCGCTGAAATCGGCCAGGCCTCTGAAGCCGATATGGCGCGTGCAATTGAATCTGCCAAAGCTGGCTTTGCCAAGTGGTCTGCCATGAGTGGTGCCGAACGGGGTCGTATTCTGATGAAAGCGGTCGCGCTGCTGCGTGAACGTAACGACGAACTGGCGGCACTGGAAGTTCAGGACACAGGTAAACCGTTGCAGGAAGCGCTGGAAGTTGATATTGCGACAGGTGCCGATGTGATCGAATACTACGCCGGTCTGGCAGCCAGCTTAGCCGGACAGCAGCAGGATCTCGGTCACGGCCAGTTCTTCTATACCCGGCGCGAACCGCTGGGCATTTGTGCCGGTATCGGTGCCTGGAACTATCCCATCCAGATTGCTATGTGGAAGTCTGCCCCTGCGCTGGCGGCAGGTAACGCCATGATTTTCAAGCCGTCTGAAGAAACCCCGCTGACGGCACTCAAGCTGGCTGAAATCTATACCCTGGCCGGTGTCCCTGACGGTGTGTTCAACGTGGTTCAGGGTGATTATCGCGTCGGCCAGATGCTGTCACGCCACCCGGAAATCGCCAAAGTGTCCTTCACCGGTGAATGTGGCACGGGCAAAAAAGTCATGGCCGATGCCGCCGGCACCCTGAAAAACGTCACTATGGAACTGGGCGGTAAATCACCGCTGATCGTGTTTGACGATGCCCAACTGGATAACGCTGTGTCAGCCGCCATGATGGCGAACTTCTACACCCAGGGCGAAGTGTGTACGCACGGCACCCGAGTGTTTGTTCACGATGCGGTTTACGACGAGTTCCTGACTCGTCTGGCAGCGCGCACCGCCAAGCTGAAAGTCGGCGACCCGAGCGATATCAATACCCAGATTGGCGCCCTGATTTCTGCTGATCATCTGGAAAAAGTGCTGGGCTTTATTGAAGCAGGCAAGCAGTCCGGCGCCCGCCTGCTGGCGGGGGGTGAACGCGTCACAGCAAATGGTCTGGACAAAGGTAACTTTGTTGCACCGACGATCTTCGCCGACTGCACCGACGACATGCCCCAGGTCAAAGAAGAAATTTTTGGCCCTGTAATGTCTGTGCTGCGTTTCAGTGATGAAGACGAAGTGATTCGCCGTGCCAACGATACAGATTATGGCCTGGCAGCCGGTATTTTTACCCAGAATCTGTCGCGCGCTCATCGTCTGATCGCTCGCATTGAAGCCGGTATCTGCTGGATCAACACCTGGGGCGGTTCTCCGGCAGAAATGCCGGTCGGCGGTTACAAGCACTCTGGTGTCGGGCGCGAAAACGGTCCGGACACCCTGAATCATTACACCCAGACCAAGAGTGTGCTGATTGAACTGGGTGATCTTGAATGCCCTTACCAGTAACCACGTATGTGGAAAAAACACGCCAAGCCAAAGTGAACAGACGTAAAGGGAACGCCATGAAGCAAGAATTTGATTACATCATTGTCGGTGCCGGTTCAGCAGGTTGTGTGCTGGCAGACCGCCTGACCGAAAGCGGCAAGCATCAGGTGCTGCTGCTGGAAGCCGGTGGCAGCGACAAGAGTATTTTTATTCAGATGCCAACGGCGCTGTCGTACCCGATGAACAGCGATAAATATGCCTGGCAGTTCGAGACTCAGCCGGAATTTGGCCTGGATGGCCGTCAGCTGCACTGCCCGCGCGGTAAAGTGCTGGGTGGCAGCTCATCGATCAACGGCATGGTGTATGTCCGTGGTCACGCCTGCGACTTCGACGAATGGGAAGCACACGGCGCGGCAGGCTGGAGCTACCGTGAGTGTCTGCCCTACTTCCGCCGTGCTGAAAAATGGAAAGACGGTGAAGATGCCTACCGCGGCGGAGACGGCCCGGTCGCCACCTGTAACGGTAATGATATGGCGCTCAATCCGTTGTATCAGGCCTTTATTGATGCCGGTCAGCAAGCAGGTTATCCGGCAACAGACGATTACAACGGTTATCAGCAGGAAGGTTTCGGCCCTATGCACATGACGGTGGATCAGGGGGTGCGGGCCTCTACCTCGAACGCTTACCTGCGCCGGGCAATGAAACGCGGCAATCTGACCGTACTGACGGGTGTGTTAAGCCGCAAAGTGGTACTGGAAGGCAAAACAGCCACCGGTATTGAGTTTGAACGCAGCGGTATGGTGCAAACAGCGACGGCGAGAAAAGAAGTGATTCTGTCCGCCGGTTCGGTCGGCTCACCGCAATTGCTGCAGCTGTCGGGCATTGGTCCGAAAGCCGTGCTGGAAGAGGCAGGTATTGAGGTGAAACACGACCTGCCGGGCGTGGGTGAAAACCTGCAGGATCACCTGGAAGTCTATTTCCAGTACGCATGTAAAGAGCCGGTGACCCTGAACAGCAAGCTGGGCCTGATCAGCAAAGGCATGATCGGTACCCGCTGGATCCTGTTCAAAGACGGACTGGGTGCCACTAACCACTTTGAGTCCTGCGCTTTTATCCGTTCGCGTGCCGGTCTGAAATGGCCCAATGTGCAGTACCATTTCCTGCCAGCCGCGATGCGTTACGACGGTCAGGCCGCTTTCGACGGTCATGGTTTTCAGGTCCATGTCGGCCCGAATAAACCGCAGAGCCGCGGCCGAATCTGGGTGACGTCTGCTGATCCGAAAGCCAAGCCGGGTATTGAGTTCAACTACATCAGTACCGAGCAGGACAAGCAAGACTGGCGCGATACTATCCGCCTGACCCGTGAAATTCTGACCCAACCGGCAATGTCGGCGTACCGAGGACAGGAGATCCAGCCTGGCGAAAATATCCAGAGTGATGAAGCCATTGATGCCTGGGTTCGTGAAAATGTCGAAAGTGCCTATCACCCGTCCTGCACCTGCAAAATGGGCAGCGATGAGGATGCCATGGCGGTATTGAACAGTGACTGCCAGGTGCGTGGCATTGACAGTTTGCGAGTAGTCGACTCCTCTGTCTTCCCAACTATTCCCAACGGCAACCTCAACGCGCCAACCATCATGGTGGCAGAAAAAGCCGCCGATAAGATTCTGGGCAAACCTGCCCTGCCCGCGGCGCATGTGCCGGTCTGGATTGCGGACAACTGGCAGGATCAGCAACGCAGCAAAGAACCTGAAGCTGCTGACGCGAACTAACGCTCAAAGTTGAACAACAGCACCTTTTAGTGGTGGTGAAACCCACCACCACAGGGCCACTGCATGCCTGTTTTCAGTCAGCAGGCGGGCCTGCCACTCACGCCTCAGCCGAACACGAGGCTAAATAACAGCAACGAAATGGATAAAGGACACGTCATGACGACAATCAAGAAAACCATCAAGTACACTGCATTTGCGACACTTTTTGCTGCCGGTACCCAGCCTGTTATGGCTGCGCAATGCGACACGGTGCACTTCTCTGATGTGGGCTGGACCGACATCACTGCCACCACTGCCGTGACCAGCGAAGTACTGAAAGGTCTGGGTTACAGCACCAAAACACAGCTGCTGTCTGTACCTGTGACATATTCTTCCATGGCCAATGGTGACATAGATATCTTCCTCGGCAACTGGATGCCAACCATGGAAGGTGACATTGCCAAATACCGCGACAATGGCACCGTTGAAACTGTTCGCGCCAACCTCGAAGGCGCTAAATACACCCTGGCCGTGCCGAAATACGTTTACGATGCCGGCGTGCACAGCTTTGCCGATCTGGCGAAGTTCGAAGACAAATTCCGCGGCCGGATCTACGGCATTGAACCGGGTAACGACGGCAACCGTCTGATTCAGGACATGATCGACCAGAACGCCTTCGGACTGGAAGACTTCCGCCTGGTGGAATCCAGTGAAGCGGGCATGGTTTCTCAGGTGAAACGTGCCGTGAACCGTGACCAGTGGGTGGTTTTCCTGGGCTGGGCACCGCACCCGATGAACAACAATTTCGAACTGAAATACCTGGACGGCGGGGATGATTTCTTCGGCCCTAACTACGGCGGCGCCAGCGTGTTTACCAATGTTCGCAAAGACTACCTGCAAACCTGTCCGAACGTTGGCCAGTTGCTGCAAAACCTGACATTCAGCCTGGAGATGGAAAACACCCTGATGGGTGACATTCTCAACGATCAGAAAAAACCAGCAGCAGCGGCGAAAGCCTGGCTGAAAGACAACCCGGCCGTGCTGGATAAATGGCTGAAAGACGTGACTGCTCTCGACGGCAGCAAGGGCACTGACGCCGTGAAGAATTACCTGAACATTTAATAATTTGCCGCAGGTGCTGAACCTGGCGCCTGCGGCCGCTTTTGTTGTACCCCTTTTAAGGAGTTAATGTGAATTTTATTACCGATCATAAGATCCCACTGGGCGAATGGATGGCAAATCTGGTCGACTGGCTGACTTTTAATGCGGCCGGCTTTTTCGACGCCATCTCCTACAGCCTGGAATCTCTGATCATGATGCTGGTGGATGTGTTTAAATGGATGCCGCCTGCCGCGCCGATTCTGATCACCGCGCTGCTGGCCTGGGCGCTGCACCGCAGTATTTCGCTGGTCGCTTTTGTGGTGGTCGCGCTCTTGTTGATCCTCAATCTGGGCTACTGGCAAGAAATGCTGGAAACCTTTGTACTGGTGCTGACCGCCACTTCAATTTCAGTGCTGGTTGGCGTGCCCATCGGCATTATGGCAGCGCACCGGCCGTGGCTTTATACCCTGATGCGGCCGATTCTTGATCTGATGCAGACTATCCCGACTTTTGTATATCTGATCCCAACCCTGGTGCTGTTCGGTCTGGGTGTGGTGCCGGGCTTAATTTCCACCATTATTTTTGCCATTGCTGCTCCGATTCGACTGACCTACCTGGGGATCAGCCGCGTACCGGAAGAACTGCTCGAAGCAGGTCAGGCCTTCGGTGCGACACGTTCCAAGCTGCTGTTCAAAGTAGAACTGCCGGCGGCAATGCCAAACATCATGGCGGGTATTACCCAATGTATCATGCTGTCTCTGTCTATGGTGGTGATTGCCGCGCTGGTGGGTGCCGATGGCCTGGGTAAACCCGTGATCCGCGCACTGAATACCGTGAACATTTCGCAGGGCTTTGAAGCAGGTCTGGCGATTGTACTGGTCGCTATTATTCTCGACCGCCTGTGTAAAACCCCGGCCAGCAAAAATCAGGAGGGCTGAACATGACTGCCATTCGAATTGAAAACTTAGACGTCATCTTCGGTAAAAATACCGAGCAGTCACTGGCACTGCTGGATCAGGGCAAAAGCCGTCAGGAAATTATTGATGAAACCGGCGATGTGGTCGGCGTGAATAACGTCAGTCTTAACGTACAGCAAGGCGAGATTTGTGTCCTGATGGGCCTGTCCGGCTCAGGTAAATCCAGTCTGCTTCGGGCCATCAACGGCCTGAACCCGGTTTCGCGCGGTAAGCTGGAAGTACAGGACGGCGATGGCATGGTCGATCTGGCCAGCTGCGATGCCACTAGCCTGCGCCACATGCGTACCGAGCGTATTTCCATGGTGTTTCAGAAATTTGCCCTGATGCCCTGGTTATCTGTGCTGGATAACGCAGCATTTGGTCTGGAAATGCAGGGCATCAGTAAATCTGAACGCCGCCGCCGGGCGATGGAAAAACTGGAAATGGTAGGGCTGGCTGAATGGAAAGACAAGCTGCCGCACGAACTGTCAGGCGGGATGCAGCAACGTGTCGGCCTGGCCCGTGCCTTTACCATGGACAGCGATATTCTGCTGATGGACGAACCGTTTTCGGCGCTGGACCCGCTGATCCGCAGTCAGTTGCAAGACGAGTTGCTCGATTTGCAACGCAAACTGAATAAGACCATCGTCTTTGTCAGCCACGATCTGGATGAAGCGCTGAAAATCGGCAATAACATCGCGATCATGGAATCCGGTGAACTGATCCAGCACGGCAAGCCGGAAGAGATTGTTCTGAAGCCTAACACTCAGTATGTCAAAGATTTCGTCGCCCACACTAACCCGCTTAACGTACTGCGTGGCCGCTCGCTGATGACACCGGCCAGCGCGCTGGAAAACCTGGAAGACATGCTGATCCTCAACCGTCACGAAGGCACCCGGCTCAATACCAATGATGATGGTGAAGTACTGGCGGCACGTCGTCAGGATCAGGATCTGGCGCTGCAAAGCTGGCACCAGGGTGACGATCTCGACCGCCTGTCTCAGACTGATATTGTCACTGCCAGTCCGGATATCTCAATGCGCGATGCGCTGGAAATCCGCTACCGTACCGGACAGCCTGTGCTACTGACCGAGCAGAAAGAGGGGAACAAAAATAAATTGGTGGGCGTGCTGTCCGATCAGGACTTCTACCACGCCTTATTGGGGAAACACTTTGAGGCGAAATTGGCGTAATTCACTCTGAATCGGCAACCTGTCTCAGTGGACGCAAACGCCCGGCTATCAACCGGGCGCTTTGTTATCAATATACTGGAGGTGAATGATTTTAATCCGCAGCGCCAAACCACCAGCGTTTCTCGCCATCCAACCAAGAATTTATCGTGAAATGTGTACTCAGTTCTGAATAAATTTTCGACCTCACTGAAATAGACTCTGGCTTCCATCCTTGTGTGCCCGGTTTATTCAGCATCAGTCTGGTGATCGGCCCGATTAAAGGAACAGACACTTTTACTTCAACTGTGTCCGTTTTTCCTGTTTGCCAGTCATTTAAAGGCTGATCAATATGCGTGAGTGTCGATGCATTTCCATAAGAATCAAATAACTTGATGTAAACAGCATTATTTGATCCTGCATGGTCATCATTTGAAGTTTTAATTGTCAGTATAAAACTCGAATCTGCCTTATCCCGGTGCGTTGAATCCCCGCCATTATACTGCGAAAGCCCGACAGTTTTAGAAGCATGATTGTCCAACCATGCGCCACCACCAGCAAAACATTGACCATCATTAATACGTGTAACCCAAGTATTGTTTAATGACCATGCATCTTTACCATCCAACCGAAAGACTTCGTTCGTTAACGGCGCATTCCCTGTCGTTAGCCCATTCAAAACTATTGAAAACAATTCACCTTGATTAAAGTTCTCGCTGGATAACTTTTTCTCAGGCCCTGTTTCTGATGTTGACTGAAGTTTCACATAAACCGGATTTTTAGTATTATCGCCACTATCAGTATTAGTAATAGTGATTATTTCATAATCGTAAGACATCATTAATCCTTATAATTACCAACTGTTAAAATTCAGGTTTTTGATTAAAACCAAAGTCAGTATGCGCAAAGACGATTAATATATGCAACTGATTTTATAATGACTCGGCTATATTGCGATCTATCGCATTATTTAATGCAAAGGCTAATTTTAAAAATAAATGACTGTCATTCTATACATCCAGCCCCACTAACCATTCCAACCTGGAACCAAGCTGTCATGGCAATTTCTCACCCTCGCTACACAACCAAAATCCATTCCGGCTGATAACCCCGTCATAGACGAACCCATTAATACCTATCCAACTCAGGGCTAGCCACCAGCTTACTCCAAAATACTGACAGGCCTTCACCAGAACGGATTCTCTCCGCCCATACCGCACCGACAATCAAGCCAATGGCAGTGAAACTCATCACCACTGCCCCATTGACTTCCCCCATCACCAAACAAACCGGCCCGGCGAGTAACAAACCAAACATCGCAGGGGTAACAGCGAGCATTATCCACATCGAAAGAGCAATCAGCCCAGAGACAGCTTTCAGCACAGTGACATCCTTATCCACAGGGTAATCCGCTTACCAGATAGTAAGATCCTAATCGCTAATGCACTATGTTGCACTTTTGATTGCCAGGAAATGTTATGAAATGTGATCCTGTACCAGAGGCAAGCGATTGCTTATAAAGTAATGATTTTTAAGTAATAAATTTTCATTAATTTGACATAATTTATAAAAACGACCAGATGATAATGATTTGGCGTCCTCAGCAAAAAGCAAAATGTTAACAGTTTGATAAAATATCAGCAGTTGCTTGCAAGGAGGCACTATGAAATCTCGTTATGATTATATTGTTGTCGGTGCCGGTTCTGCTGGCTGCGTACTGGCAAACCGCTTAACAGCCAATGGAAAATACTCAGTGCTGGTGCTGGAAGCCGGTCCATCGGACAAAACGCCCGTTGTCAGTACCCCTGGTGCCTTCGCGTATTTCATGTTTTCCAGGAAATATAACTGGGCCTACAACGCAACGTCCAATCCTGCACTGCGTAACGGACAACCGGTTTTCGTACCGCGAGGCAAAGTGCTGGGCGGCAGTTCTTCCGTGAACGGTATGCTCTATGTCCGTGGTCAAAAAGAGGATTACGACCATTGGTCTGCACTGGGCAATTCCGGCTGGGGCTTTGATGATCTGCTGCCTTACTTCAAGAAATCCGAATGCAATGAGCGCGGAGCCGATGCCTTTCATGGTGACAGTGGCCCACTGCATGTCAGTGACCGTCAGGCCCAGTATCCGCTCACAGAAGCTTTTATTCAGGCCAGCCAGCAGGCCGGATTCAAATTCAATCCAGATTTCAACGGCGCTGCTCAGGAAGGCGTGGGTTATTACCAATGCACGATTAAAAATGGCCAGCGCTGCGGTGCTGCCCGTGGTTATCTGCACCCGGCCATGGAACGGAAAAACCTGACCGTAATGACGGAAGCGACAGTAAAAAAAGTCGTTATTGAAGATAAAAAGGCCATTGGTGTCAGCTTCGCCTATAAAGGGCAGGATCTCACTTTCCATGCTGATCAGGAAGTTATCCTCAGTGGCGGTGCCATCAATTCACCACAGCTGCTGATGCTGTCGGGTATCGGCAACCAGGATCACCTCGCAGCGCATGGCATTGACTGCCAGCACCACTTACCGGGCGTCGGCGAAAACCTGCAAGAGCATGTCGATGCCTGCGTACTGGTTAAAAGTAAGAAAAAAGACGGCTTCACCGCTTCACTCGGCGGCCTGTTGCGTATGACTCCCGATACACTGAAATATGTGCTGAAAAAGGAAGGCAAGCTGTCCAATTCCATCACTGAAGCGGGCGGATTTATCAAATCCCGGGAGGATTTGGATCGCCCTGATATCCAGCTGCATATGTTGCCGTTGCTGTTTGACGACAGCGGCCGCGATTTGAAACTGATGGCTCAGCATGGCTATTCCTGCCACGTCTGTGTACTGCGCCCGAAAAGCAGCGGGACGGTAAAACTCCGTTCGGCAGACCCTGCTATGGCACCAGACATTGATTTTAACTTTTTCGCCCATGAGGAAGATAAAAAGGTGCTGGTCGACGGCATTCGGCAGTTACGTAAGATTCTGGCGGCGCCGGCTTTCGATGGCTACCGGGCTGAAGAACTGAATCCGGGCATTGAAGCAGACACCGATGAGGCAATCTTTGACAAGATCAAACAGCACATAGGTTTGGTCTATCACCCGGTTGGTACCTGCAAAATGGGTCATGACGCGATGGCCGTAGTAGATACCGAACTCAAAGTGTATGGCGTGAAAGGCTTGCGCGTGGTGGACGCTTCTGTGATGCCAACCCTGATCAGCGGTAATACCAATGCGCCGACTATCGCGATTGCAGAAAAAGCCGCTGAGCTGATACTCAACAGACCAGCCAGCCACCAGCAGCAACATCACACAGACAGCATCACTGCTTAATGCGCAACACATCCGCATTTAAAAACCGGCTGCGAAACTCAGCCGGTTGTTCCTGCAGCGAGGCGATGAATACGCTACCGGATTTGCTCAGAGAGTTGATTGCGGTAGCGGCCCGGCGTTTCTTCCGTCCAGCGCTTAAAGGCCCGGTTAAAGTTCCCCACGCTGGAATACCCCACCAGATAACCAATCTCACCCAATGACAGATGCGGTTGCTCAATATACTCCAGCGCCAGCTTTTTGCGGGTACTTTCCAGAATATCGGTAAACGATGTCCCTTTATCCTGTAACTTTCGTTGCAGACTACGCAGGCTGATCCCCATAGATTCCGCGATCTCGGTTTGAGTGGGAACGCCCATAGGTAATAACTGGCAAAGCTTATTGCGAATAATCTGAATCAGATCATTTTTATCCATCCGCGTCAGAAATTCGTCCAGCATTTTTTCATGGGTTTGTGCCAGCAAGGAATTACCGGTAATGAGCCGCCGTGAAGCCTGCTCACTGTCAAAAACCACCGCATTCATTGCCTGGCCGTAGAGGATCTCACAGCCCATGAATTCACTCAGAAAAGTCTGCCCCTGATCGGCCGCCATCAGACACACTCTGACCGGGTGCAAATCGCCGGGAACCATATCCCTGGCAAATTGCACCATGGTTGCTAAAAAGGTTTCAGCAACTATGTCCGGTATAACCGGGGTATGGCTACCCGCGTGGCAGACGATATTCATTCGGAATACGACCTGCTCTGCAGACTCAATCAACTCAATCGAACAGGTATTGGATACCACTCTTTTATAGCGGGCTATTCGTTCCAGTGCATCTTTCAGTGTACTGGATGACATCATGGCGTAGCCAAGCGCGTAGAACACACTGGGATGAAAATTGCGGGCCACCTGCACGCTGACATCCTGGCGTGGTAACCGCTGATTGCAGTACTGCAATAGCTTGGTGATTTTTTCTATCCCGATGCGGCTTTCCTGGTGCAACACCTCATTCGGAGAAATCCCGCAAGCCGACAATGCCTGTTGCTCGTTTATCTGGTTCGCAGCCATCATGCGGCTAAAAGGGATCAACCAGCCACTCAGGGTTGAGTAATAAGCATTCATACGCGTATATCGCCTCACTGTTCACATCGAAAGCGTCCTGTCACAAGCCATGTCATTTAGCCATAAAATGCTGCTATTGTGGACTGACCACTCAGTCAGCTTTTCTGGCAGACGCACACTTTCACCGACAAACCCAGGTATTGCCAAAAGCCAGCGAAGAACAAAGTCTCACACTGAAGCTGACATTTGACACCCCCCACATCAATGACACATTTTATTAACAACCAGCACCCGCGCAACATAAAATGGCGTGAACTGAGAACTCGATAAGACAGTCGTCCTATAAGCTAATTGACTGAATGAGCCTGCATGGCCTGTCAGGGTAGAAACAATCGCGCCCTGAACGCCTTATCTCTACGACATTTAACAAGGACGATCTATGCGCCATAGAACTTTAGTCGCCAGTATGATTGTGGCTGTCTTTTCTCAATCCGTTTTTGCCGCCGATCTCAACACAGAAGCGAAAGATGCCACTCCCTTTACAAAAGCTTATCAAAAGCAGCAGAGAGACAGACTGCCCTTTTCCGATACCAAAGATTTTGAACTGGTTGAGAAAGGCCTGATAAAGCGCCCGGAGGCAGTCACCATCAAGGATGAGAACGGCACCGTTGTCTGGGAATTGGGCAACTATGATTTTCTGATGGGTGATAAATCAATCGACACGATTAACCCCAGCCTGGAGCGTCAGGCCAAACTGAACATGGCCTACGGCTTGTATCAAGTCACGGATCGTATTTATCAGGTGCGTGGTTACGATATTTCCAACATTACTTTCATTAAAGGCGATACCGGCTGGATTGTGTTCGATCCGCTGCTGACGCCACCGACAGCCAAAACGGCATTCGAACTGGTAACAAAAGAGCTCGGCAACTACCCAATTCATGCCGTGGTTTATAGCCATGCGCACATTGATCATTTTGGTGGGGTGAAAGGTGTGGTCTCTCAAGAGCAAGTCGACAGCGGTGAAGTCGAGATCATTGCCCCCCGTCATTTCATGGAGCACGCGATTAAAGAAAATGTGCTGGCCGGTAATGCCATGACACGCCGCGCAACTTACCAATATGCCAACGCACTGCCTATCGGCCCGAAAGGTGTCGTTGATGCTGCCATTGGTAAGGGGGCATCCCTGGGCGTGATTGGTCTGATCAAGCCAACCCGAGAGATCAGTCAGGATACCGAAACCGTCACGATTGACGGCATTAAGATGGTATTCATGAACACCCCGAACACTGAATCGCCATCGGAAATGAACACGTATTTTCCGCAGTTTAAAGCATTATGGACAGCCGAAAACGTCATTGGCACCATGCACAATGTCTATACCCTGCGTGGCGCCGAGGTGCGGGATGCTCAAGGCTGGAGTAAGTACATTAACAGCCTGATCCATGGTGTGGCCAAAGAGGCAGACGTGATGTTTGCTTCACATAGCTGGCCGCGGTGGGGCAATGACTACCTGATACACGTACTCAAAAAGCAACGTGACATGTACGGTTACATTCATGACCATGCCCTGAACCTGGCCAACAAAGGCGTCACCATCAACGAGATCCATAACGAATTTGAAGTACCGGACTCTCTCGCCAACGAATGGTACAACCGTGGCTACCACGGCTCGTATTCACACAATGTCCGGGCCGTTATCAACAAATATCTGGGTTTCTTCGACATGAACCCGGCAAGCCTGAACCCGCTCAGTCCGGCTGACTCTGCACCCAAATATGTCGAGGCGATGGGCGGTGCCGATGCCATCATCCAACGGGCAAAAGCCAGCTTTGATAAAGGTGAATACCGCTGGGCGGCAGAAGTGCTGAACAAGGTTATTTATGCCGATCCTGACAACCAGCAGGCTCGCCTGCTTCAGGCTGATATTTTTGAGCAACTGGGCTACCAGTCTGAATCAGCTGGCTGGCGAAACACCTATCTGGTCGGTGCTTACGAATTACGTAATGGTATGCCAACCAATGCGCGGGCCACCCGTGTTGGCCCCGACTTTGTCAGCGCAATGAGTACAGATCTGATTTTCGACTATCTGGGTGTGCGCCTGAACGCAGAAAAAGCGGAAGGGAAAAAACTCACACTTAACTTTGTGTTCCCGGATCGTGATGAACGCTATCTGCTGGAGCTGGAAAACAGCCACCTGAATAACATCAAAGGCCAGCAAAGCGATAACGCCGATGTCACCATCACCATTAACCGCAGCGATATGGACAACATGCTGATTAAACAGCAAAGCTTCCAGCAACTATTGCAAGACGGTAAGGTCACAACCCAAGGCAATGTTCAGGCCTTTGGTCAGCTGATGGGCATGATGGACGAATTCCCGTTCTGGTTTAAGATTGCCACGCCTTAATCGCAGGCTACTCTGTGTTTCATTCTGCAAAGCCGCTGACATTCAGCGGCTTTTTTCATTTTCCGGTTCCATCCGGCTCAAGGCAGGTTAATCTGCCAGGACACCCCAAAACGATCCGTCACCCAGCCGAAACGCTGGCTGAAACCGTAATTATCTGCAGGCATCAGGGCATTACCGCCTTCGGTGAGCGAGGCGTAAACCCGCTCAAACTCGGTTGCCGATTCACAGTCAACAAAGACAGACATCGCAGGCGTAAACGTAAAATGGTGCGAAATGAACGAATCGATAGCGATGAATTCCCGGCCTGCAAGCACAAAACGGGCCTGCCTGACCATGCCTTTCGACTCGCCATCCGGGTAACGCTCAATGTGACGAATTTCAGATCCGGTAAACAGGCTGATATAGAAATTCATCGCCTCTTCGGCATCCCCTTCGAACATCAGATGAGTCAGAATCGCTTGCGGCACAATATTTCTCCCTGATTAGCCGCCGGCCATCACAGCTGATGGCTCAGACGGTGTGATCTCTCTGACAACACGGCATGGGTTACCCACTGCAACGCTGTTATCCGGAATATCTCTGGTGACAACACTGCCAGCGCCAATCACACAGTTATGCCCAATACGCACGCCAGGCAAAACGGCCACATTGCCTCCCAGCCAGACATTGTCACCTATCCACACCGGCGCACCGTCTTCCCCATGCAGCCGCTCAACGGGATCGATAGGGTGAGAGGCTGCGGAAATCATGACGTTAGGGCCAATAAACGCATTCTCACCGATAGTCACTTTGCAGACATCCAGTATGGTCAGGTTATGGTTCGAATAAAAATTAGCGCCCAGCACAATGTTATAACCATAGTCGCAGTAAAAAGACGGTTCCATATGGGCATCGCCGGAAAATTGTACCCTTTCTGCCAGAATCGCCATTCTGGCTTGCGAATCGCGCGGATCGGCCAGATTAAAACGGTGACACATGACTTTGGCTTCTTGACGGTCATTGACCAGCTCGGCATCTCTGCCACTGTATGCCAGACCCGCGAGCATCTTTTCTTTCTCTGTCATTGATTCAGACACTGTGTACTCCTTTATTTATTCACAGCTCAATGCCATACAGCACAAGCAACCCGCCGTCAGGCAAGGTTTCATGGTTCGTCTCGTAATGGAAACCCAGCCTGGTCAGCAAATCAATGCATCTGCGGTTCTCTGAATCGGTTATAGCAACCAGGCGGGTCAAAGAGAGCTCATCGCGAGCAAAGCACAGCGTGCTCCGGGCGGCTTCAACGGCATATCCCTTTCCCTCAAAACCGGGTAAATAGCCGTACCCTAAATCAATGTCTTCCAGAGAATCACGCTTGATCAGGCCGCAGATGCCAATAGGTGTATCATCGCTTTTCAATGCAACGCGCTGGAGTCCCAGCCCTTTTGTCTGGTACATACTGATAAGCGATGCTTCGAGATAATTCAACGCATCCTCACGAGTATGGAGCTGTTTATCGCCGACAAAACGTTTAAAGCCCGGGGTGTTATACAGTTCAAAAATGAAATCGACATCTGCCGCCGTTAGCGGCCTGATCGTCAGACGTTCCGTGGTGATTGCTACCATGCTAGTTATTCCGATATTGATGTAACCATGAAGAGTCGGCTATCTGGCAAGGATTCCAATGCCATCAAACAGCCAGTCAGACGTAATGGGGTCTCTATTGCGTTGGCAATACCCGTCAGTGCTTTTCTTCTTCTCTCAGCGTCAGTACTTCATAACCGGTTTCTGTCACCAGTATTGTATGCTCCCATTGCGCCGACAGTTTTTTATCTTTCGTCACCACGGTCCAGCCGTCTTTCTTGGTTTTGGTTTTGTATGTGCCTTCATTGATCATGGGTTCAATGGTGAATGTCATGCCCGGCTGCAGTCGCAACCCGCGTCCTTTCAGCCCATGGTGTAGCACCTGGGGTTCTTCATGCATTTCCCGGCCTATGCCATGACCGCAATATTCCCGGACCACAGAATAGCCATGACTTTCCGCATGTTTTTGAATCGCATAACCGATATCACCCAGTGTCGCCCCTGGCTTCACCTGCGCGATACCCTGCCACATGGCTTCGTAGGTTGCTTTTACCAGCCGGGACGCACGTGGCTGAACTTTACCTATGCAATACATTTTACTGGAATCGGCAATGAAGCCATTTTTCTCCAGTGTGATGTCGAGATTGATAATATCGCCATCTTTCAGCACACGGTTTTCATCCGGCATACCGTGACAGATAACTTCATTGATCGACGCATTCAGGACATACGGATAATCATACTGGCCTTTACTGGCTGGTCGGGCAGACAATGCGTCGGTAATAAAAGCGTCGACCTTATCGTTAATCGCCATGGTCGATACACCGGCAGCCACGAAGTTATCCAGCATCGAAAATACCGAGGCTAACAATCGGCCAGATTCCCGCATCAATTCAATTTCTTGCGCGGTTTTAATATTAATTTTGTTCACTCATTAATTCCTGTACTGATCCCGCGTCACTGAGTAACAGTTTGCGAATCAGTTCGTTATACGTCAGTGTCGGGTTCATTTCGGCCAGCAGACCCATCTTTATCCAAAACTCGGCCTGAGCATTAATGGAACGCGACATCGTGCTGCTGGCTTTGCGGATTTCCTCATGAAGTTCATCCGATATTTTTACAATCCCCATAGGGTGCCCTGAATGATATACATTGAATAAACGAAGTGTATACGAAACGTATATTCTCATCAATGTTATGCGATCATGATCCAAGTCGGACTTTTCATACACAGGGAATCTTTACTTTCTCATCCGTCCCCCATGATAATGTCGGCCTGATTGACCATTCGAGCAGCACTATGATTCAGGTTCCTATTACCCCCCGCCCCAACTGGAAAATGCTGGCAGATGAATTTGGATTTCGTTTTCATACCCTGGAAGGCGAACCGTATTGGGTCGAAGACCGCTACTTTCAGTTCAGTTTGCAGCAGATTGAAAGTGAACTGGAAGCACCTACCGCCGAACTCCATCAAATGAGCCTGGAAGCCGTCGATAAAGTCATCCGCGATGAAGCCTTACTGAAAAAGTTTCAGATCCCGGAAAACATGTGGGATCTGATCGCCAGCTCGTGGAAACAAAAAGCACCCAGTTTGTATGGGCGACTGGATTTTGCCTACGACGGCCGTCACCCGGCAAAACTGCTCGAATTTAACAGCGACACACCAACGTCACTTTACGAAGCCAGCTTTTGGCAATGGTTGTGGCTTGAAGATCAGGTCAATGCCGGCAAACTGCCAAGGCGCGCCGATCAGTACAATTTGATTCAGGAGCTGATGATTCAGCGCATGGCGGCATTAGGCAGCTATCAGCCGGGCCAAACACTGCATTTTGCCTGCTGCCGTGACAGCGTGGAAGACAGAGATACAGTGCAGTATCTTGAAGACTGCGCCAGAGAAGCCGGACTGAAAATCGCGTTTGTGTACGTTGAAGACATAGGTATCAATCAGGACGGTGAGTTTACCGATCTGGACGACAACCCCATTCGCTGGATGTTCAAGCTCTATCCGTGGGAGTTCATGTTCCGGGAAGAGTATGCCGCGTATCTGCACACCGCCAATGTCAACTGGCTGGAACCTATGTGGAAAAGCATCAGTTCAAATAAGGCCATTCTGCCGCTGATGTGGGAAATGTTTCCTCACCACCCGAACCTGTTGCCCGCCTACTTTTCTGATGATCCCAAAGCCGCAAGCCTGACGGATTTTGTGAAAAAACCGATTTTCAGTCGCGAAGGTGCCAACATCAGCGTGCATCGTGCCGGTGAAATACTGCAACATGAGCCGGGGCCGTACGGCGACGAAGGCTATATAGTCCAGCAATATACCCATTTACCCCGTTTTGGTAACAACCATATGCTCATCGGCAGCTGGTTAATCAATGACGAACCCGCCGGACTGACGATCCGGGAAGATACAGGTTACATCACCAAAGATACCTCGATGTTTATTCCTCATATCATTCTGGATTAAAAAAGTTGTCATATTGTACGGCGGTTGAACCCGCCGTTTTGTTCAAACCAGTCACTTCAGACGACAAAACAACCAGGCTTGAAACCACTCCTTCTCGCGACATCTATTCAGACTTGATATTAATCTTGAAAGAGATGAATTTCCTGATCCTTTTCAGGAAGACACATTGCACAATAAACAGACTGAAAGGTTACTTTATCGCAATAACACTGATTTAATATCAACCAATTGAATATATATAGATCAATGGCTTGTGTTAAATAAAATTTGCATAGATACTAGCTCGCTTGAAATGCTTACCAAAATGTTTCGCGCTCTGGTCTGCTTGCACACCATTCAGGAATGGGTCGAAAGGCATAATGCGCCTTATGCCTTCAAGGCTGGTCAGTCGCTCTTTTTAAAATAAAAACGAGTAAGGAAAATATCGTGAAAATAAAGCTGTTATCAGCCCTTTCTTTGGTCACATTAATGGGTTGTGGGGGTTCTTCGACAGAAAACCTGGGAAATGTAAGTGATAGTTTGACAAAAACTGCCGAAGGTTATTCGAAGGAGATTACAGATTGGTTTGATATCGAAATTGGACTTTACCACCCACTTCAAGAGCCGATTCATCAATCAAACATAGAAATGACTTTTGATGTCAATCAAAATGGCCTTTTTGATGATGGAGATATTCGAATTATCGCAGGGAATGCATCTGGTAGTTTTACAGATATCATCAGTTCATGGGCTTATAGCGCTGATTATTTAGTTCAGTTAAACAGCAGCAATACCATGATCACATTCCGCGAAATGAGCGGGGTCATTATTGGTTCATCCAATACAAATTATGTCAGTAAACTCGGTGGTGTGAAAACGCACCAACATTTAGTGAACGATCAATTAACCGAGCAGAAAATCATCTTACGCACGAATAGAAGCCTGTCCGGTTCGTTGCCACAATTAGATCAACTCATGCAGCAACTGAGATTGATTGATGCCAATACACCGATGAATGTGGCACTCACCGATGGTCTGACTGACGCGAGCAGTGACTATGTCCCTGAGCCTGGTATCTTTACTCAGCAACCTATCCTTTCTTTACAGGATAATCAAAACGATTACACCGGCAACAATCAATGGGTTGATATTAAGTCTGTCCATTTTAGTTCGAGCACTGCTGAATAAACCTTATCCCTGAAGTATCAGCACTGCTGGTTTGATGGCTTTTCAATGTGAATTAATAAGTTAATCTTTCCGTCTCCGTGGATTCTTCACGTACGCCGCTAGCCTTGGCTAACGGCGTCGTTTCACAGCTTTAAAAACGCATCAACCCGGCAGAACGACAATACCGAGAGGCTCCAGCAATTGCTCTTGCTGCCAATCGCAGATTTTCACACCCGTTAAATCGACTGTTCGGGGATCGAGACCATCAAGTTCTGAATAGCTAAGATCTGCACCCTGGAAAGAAAATTGTACCCAGCAGTCTTCAGAGAAAACACTTCTGCATAAGTCCGACCCTTTCAAAGATGCCCCCCGTAAGTTCGTCCCATACCATTTATTTTCAAATAGATCGCATTTCTCAAGGCACTGACTTTCAAAATTGGCATAGCTTAAATTACAGCCGGTAATAAAAGCAGAGCAAAAATACATCTGATGACTGATTTGATTCACAAAACTCGCCTGAATAAAATTGGCACCTTTCAGATCACTATCCCGCAATTCAATACCAAAGCAATTTGCACCTTTAAAGTTTGCTAAAGCTAACTGACAGTTTTTAAAACTCGCATCACGCAAATCGCAATAGTCAAAATGACAGCCTTCGATAGCCCCCGGCTCAATAAACTTACAGTTTTCAAAAACTGCATCCCTTAAATTTGCTCGGCTAAAGTCACAACGGTAAAACTGACAGCGTTTGAATACAGCTTCTGATAAATCCTGGCGGGAAAAACTAACCTGATTAAATAGTTCATTCTCTTTATACATCATCGCCTCCACTAATTTGATTCAGAGTCTAGCATTTAGAATGTTTGAGGGTAAGAAAAACAAACCATTAAAAAACAATAATTTAAAACACCCTTATTTTGCCATTTTAAGGCACCAAACCAGCCTGTGGTGAAGCGCAAAGCCAACCCATCGACACCGCGGGCAAAGAAAAAAGTTTACCTGCGTAGGAGGGCGCAGGGAGATGATTTTCCCTGGGTAGATGTATCAAACTGTGCTGCAAGAAATCGTTAACAGCACAGATGAATTCAACCTGATAGAATTACTCATTAAAACTGTACTGCCGCTTCACTTCCACAACCTGCACAGTGTAGGAGGCGTACCACTTTTCACGGCCAAATTGCTGGGCCAGTGAATGCTGGCTGTCTTTGTGCCAGTTTTGGATATCCTCTTCGGCGTTCCAGTAGGAAATCGCAATTTCCTGATCCCCTTCTGTCACAGCGATAAAGTCCAGGCACCCATATTTTTCAAATGCCAGATCCCGCATCACTTTGACCATCTCGGTATACTGGCTGTCCTGCTCACCTGTTGTCGCCTTGAAAATCACTGCAAACATTTATCTCTCCTTTGCTTTTCATCTGAACATTCGTGTCCGAACCTTCTGAGGTGCCGATACGGGCCACAGCCCGGAAGTCGGTATATCATTACGACAGAAGCTGGGCATCAAAAGTAGCTGGTACGATTCTGGAGCCCTGCTTTTCGACGATTTCCATAATGCCTAAATGGATTTCCTGGGCGGCCACCTGATAAACCGGCAGGCTTTTGGTGCCAATATACGCAAATACATTGATTTCTAATCCGTGCGCACCAAAACCTCGAAACGTCACACGCAGGGGCTTTTTATCGACTTTTTCATGATTTTCCAGCAGCAGTTTTATTTCATCAATAATCTGCTTTAATTGCGTGGTCGATGTGCTGTAATCCAGACGAATATCCGATTTAAACCGGATCTTTTCCCGCATCGAAATATTTTCAATTTCCATTTCCGATAGCTTGGCATTCGGCACATGGATAACGGTTCTGTCTATGGTTCTGATGCGGGTACAACGCAGGCCAATTTCTTCTACCGTGCCCCGGATCCCACCGAAATTGCACAAATTACCCACTTTTACCGGTGCCGCAGAATAGAGCATCATGGTACCAATGAAGTTTTCCAGTGTTTGTTTGGAAGCCAAAGCCAGGGCAACACCACCCACGCCCATTCCGGCCAGCAAGGCTGTCGCATTGAAACCCTGGTATTCCATCCAGGACAACACAGCAAAGATCAGCAAAATGATACGGATAAATGTCAGGAAGGGACGAACCATGGCCGCCCCTTGTTTATTGCCGTTGTTAATTAAACGCTCACGAAGAATGTACTGAAAAAGCCCAATCGCAGACCAGCCAAGCCACAGGCTGGCACCCAACAGAAGATACCCATTATTGAGCAAGGCTCTGGCATTGGCCGTCAGTGTCGCATTCGACAGCAACAGATGATCCAGACCCAGTGCGGTAAAAAACAGCAAAGGCTTGGCGATTAAACCTGCCAAATCGTCTTTCATCTTGATGTCTGTTTTCCGGACCAACCAGGCTGTAATCAGACAGACTGGCGTCACGATCGCAAATGAGGCTAACAAACAGGTAAAAAGAAACGTCATTTCCCAGAGGCTGAGTTTGAACAGATAGCCGTCCGGCACATTCTGGATGAACCATTCTGTCAGCGGGCTGTAGCCCAGTTCTTCATACAGACTCGGGACCAGTGCGACTGTGGCATTGGAGATCTTCCAGATTTTGCCCAGCTTTTTGCTTGGGACTTGCTGCAACAGGAGTGACACTTCCGTGTTTTTAACATTAATATTGCCGAACGACTCCCGATAGTCAGGCAACAGATCATCCAGATCCCCTGCCGGGGTATCATCAATGTCCTGAAGATTAATCCACAGATTCCGCTCAATGATGGCATGCAGTTTTCTGGCGTAGTCTTCTCCATTTCTGGCGCTCATTCCTTTAGGCATGTAACGCAAGTCCAGGTATTTCGCCGCTTTCGTGTAGTCCTGCTCGTAAATCGCTTCCAGAAAACCTTTCAGCGCGCCTCTAGGAGTATCGCGGTTCAGGGAATCTTTGTAATCATAGGCCGCATTCACCGCTTGCCCTGCTGCTGTGGTTGCCGGGTCTGCCGGATTGCCCAGCAGTATATTGGGGGCCGCTGTTGCAATGAGCGGCACAAAAAAGCAGCAAAGCAGAAAGGTTCTGAACAAGGTTTGCATCATCTGATGTCCGTCTGAATATCCAAAGCTGATGCGATTTTATAAGCGACTGCTTTCAGAGGCCAGACATTGTTATGCACTAACTGCACTGACTCTCAAAGGCACAGAATACAAGTGAGTTCGCCGCATCACTATCACGCTGGCTGGCTGGCTGGGTACTATTCTGACAACGTCTGCTGAGCCTTCAGCGCCACATCGGCCACTTTTTCGATGAGATCCGACTGGTTGCTGACAATGTCGGCCACTGACATCCAGCAACAGTCACTGGCGTCATCACCCGGCTGCAGCTCTCCTGCCACATAGCGGCAAAGTACAGGCACCAGAATAAAGTGATGGTGACAGTTGTCACCATCGAATTCATTGACTTCAACCACTTCCAATAGTTGTTCTGCTACCGCTAACACACTGGTTTCTTCTTTCAATTCCCGCACAGCCGCATCACGCAGGGTTTCACCCGGCCAGACGGAGCCGCCGGGAAAGCCCCAGCCATCTTTCTGCGGTTCATTTTTACGTTGAACCAGAATGAGTTGATCGTCTTTGTAGGTGACAGCGAGAACCGCCACTTTGGGTGATGAAAACGTGCTGTGCTGATGGGGCATACCGGGCTTCCGAATTCTGTTTCAGGAAGCCCATGATATCGCATGTTTTACGCAGAAAGTACCTGCCGGGCCATAGCCGTTAGCGCAGAGCGGCAGGTTAAGGAGTACGAATCATTCAGTTCAGAGGCTTGATAGGCGCCGTTTTAAGATCGTCATCAAGCTGATCATTAATCTTGATGTAATCTTCACCTTTAACGTCATAGATAGACTGTTTCTGAGTTACCGCATTTTCGCCGGTCCAGAACTCGATAGGGTTTAGCACCATGTAATCTGCCACTGTGGTCACAGCATAAACCGGCGCCATCGCAATGGTCAGGCCGCCACGTGCATAACGGTTATCCACCACATCCATATTGAATTTCATGGTTGCATTGGTTGCTGCCATCTGGCCCGCACACCCCGTTAATAAAGTCACCAGAGAGACCGCTACAAAAGCCATTTTTTTCATTGTTCAATACCCGTAAATAAAACAGGGTTTAATTGTAATCATACCCTTCTCGATTTAAACCAGCAGCTTGTTAAATCTGATACTAATTCAGGATACATTCAGGTAAAAAACATCGTTCAATTACATTAGCAAATAATTGCCATAATCAGATTTGGCCGGCTGAATGTATGTTGAGAGAGTGCCTTTATTCTTTATCGAAACTGTCCACAATAATCGCTCCCATAGAAGCGGGCATGGCAATGATCAATGCACGTTTAACAGCAACGACCCAATTATCGATGAGTGGGAACTGGTTAAGCGAAAACAGGATCAGGCAAACCACCAGATAAGTGATCAGATAGGCCCCAAGTACCCTGGCCAGAAAAACAGGCACGCGTTTACGGATATTCTGACCAAACATGGACTGGTAAGCGTATAGCCCCATAAAAACCAAGGTGAGCACAACAAGGACAGACAAATTCAGCAGTGGAAGAGATTCACTCAGTTGCCAGGCTTCTTCAGAAAAGGAAATGGGGACGCCCAGGGCAAAGGCGCCGATCACAATCTGGCCCAAATCTTCAGCGTTGAATTTCCAGTCCATTGACCACTCCGGTTCTGTTTATTTTGCTTTTGACTATCCCTCCCCCTTTTCAAGGGGGAGGTTAGGAGGGGGTTACAAGGCACAATCGTCAAACCCGTGCCCGCTTCACGAACCCCACCCTAGCCCTCCCCTTGCCAAGGGGAGGGAATCTTCGTGGTTCAGCCCAGCAAAAACAGGCTGCCAAGACCGAGAAAGGTAAAAAAGCCCACCACATCTGTGACTGTTGTGAGTATGACAGACCCGGACAGGGCAGGATCAATCTCGTATTTATCCAGGATCACCGGAATAACAACACCGGCAATTGCTGCAACCACAATATTAATGGTGATAGCAGCGGCTATCACTCCACCAATCCCCACACTGCTGAACCAGACAGCCGCCACAATGGCGATAACGACCGCCCAGAGCACGCCGTTCAGGCAGGCAACCAGCAACTCTTTTTTGGCCAGCGACCACACGTTACCAAAGGTGATTTGCCCCATCGCCAGACCGCGGATAATCAGGGTTAAGGTCTGGCTGCCGGCAATGCCCCCCATTGACGCCACCACAGGCATCAGGACCGCCAGTGCCACCACCTGGCTGAGCGTGGCTTCGAACAACCCGATAGTCCAGGACGCCAGAAATGCAGTAAGCAGGTTAATGCCCAGCCACAAAGCACGACGTTTTGCACTGAGCCAGACGGGGGCAAACAGGTCGGTGTCTTCATTCAGACCCGCCCGTGCCATCAGTCTGGCTTCATAGGTTTCCCGGGTAATCTCCATCGCCAGCCGGAGCGTAGCGCGCCCGACAAAGCGGCCGGATTCATCTACCACCGCCATCGCCGCCTGGTCCGAGTGTTCAAGACGTTCTGAAGCATCATAAACGTCCATTTCCGCTTTCAGGGGAGAGGCAATATCATCTTCCAGGCTGTCCACCCTGGCCTGACCATCGGCCGCCAGCAGGACAGGTAATGACACCTCGCCTTTATACAACCCTTTTTTGTCAACAACATAGACGCGATCCAGCATAGGATGATCGGCGCGTCGCACCGCACGCAAGGCTTCGAAAACACGCGTATTCGGCGTTAACATCACCAGGCTGTGATCCACATAGCGGCCAATCTGTTCTTCGTCATACTGCTGGCTCTGTTCATACCAGGACTTCTGATCCTGGCTCATCTTCGCCAGCGCAAAATCCACCAGCTTATCTGACAGACTCTGCGACAGTTCGATCAGATCTTCAGCATCCAGCCCGTGCAGCATAGCCCGCAAATCCGGCATGCTGAGATTGTCGATCAGCACCCCCCGCGCATCGGATCGCATGGCAACCAGGACTTCTACCCGCTCTTCCGGCGCAACGGTCTGCCAGAGAGCCAGACGCTCATCAATAGGCAAAGATTCCAGCAATAAACCCAGCTCAGACGTTTCCAGCACTTCCGAGGCTTCTGAGAATACCCTTTCCTGCTCTTCGTCATGAACCCGGTTAAGATCTTCAACCCACTGACTAAGTTCCTGTTGTGGCAGAAGATCTTTCACCGCTGCTTTGTCTTGTTCTTCATTCATAGTTTTTCTTACATTGGTTACTGCTGCATTGGCTGCTGCGTGCTTGCCTGTGGTGTATCAACTGCCTCAGGCTGCTCATTGTCCGGCTTAGGGTTTACCACCAGCTGAGTCAGCTTAATCACTGGTTTTTGCAAAATGATATTATTGGGATAAGTGACCAGGCTGCCATCTGTGCGCTCAATAATCACATGAAACATGGTGATATCATTGATCACCCCACTGATATCATCGTCTTTATCCACTACTTTGACCCGATCGCCAATACGGTACGGAAACACAAAAAAGATCAACACACTCGCCGTCACGTTGCTCAGCATGGACCATTGCGCGAACAGGGCGACACCCAGCACGGCAAAGGCCGAAGAGAAAAACAGTGAAATGTCACTGTATCCCAGCCCCAGGCTGATCACCGCCACACTGAACAACACGAAAAACACCACGGACGATAAAACACGAGAGATAAACCGCACTCTGGCTTCACTCACCATCTTGGTCTTACCCAGCCTGGTCAGCCACAAGTTGATGACACGTTTTGCAATCGCGTAAACAATCAGAAAAGCCAGAATAATAAACAGGTTATAAGCCAACCGACTTTGTAGAACGGCTTCTATCATTAAATAAATTTCATCCTTCTGAACAAAATAATCTCAAACACGGTAACCACTATTAAAGCGATACAAAACAGCCAGAATGCCGTGGATGAATCCACACCAGGCATGCCGCCAATATTAACGCCCAGCAAGCCGGTAAGAAAACTGATAGGCAGGAAAATAATAGAGATCATCGAAATAAGATACGTGTTTCGGTTTACCTTCTCAGACTGCATCTGGCCCAGGTGCTGATTGATGACCTGGATCTGGTCGATATAAAAGTTAATCGACTCGTTAATCCGCACCACAAGATCACGGCAGTTCAACAAAGGCATACGCAACGATTCCAAACTCGCCATTTCCGAATGCAGCAAATCATCCAGTGCATAGCGCTGGGGAGTCAGAAAGCGGCGAATTTTCAGCAAGCGTTTGTTCAGGTGAGCCAGTGACTGGCTATCAGCTTCATCCTGATGCTCTGCGTAATATTCAATATCTTCTTCAATCGGGTCGAGAAAGGTTTCAATATTCCGGTTCAGTTTATCAACAATGGTTGCCAGCATAGCCAACAGGCTCGGCGGACTGTTGCCTTCTTCACACTGACGCCGCGCCTCAGCAATTGCCCGTGACGGGTATTTACGGGTAGAGATCAGGCAACCTTTAAAATAGAGAAACCGGATACTTAGCATGTCGTCCGGGTTATTCCCTTCATTCAGATTAATGCCTCGCAGTATCAGAAGGAAAGTCTCCTCCCCCAACAGCTCGAAGCGCGGACGTGTATCATCCGCCAGTAAAGCTGAAGTCAGTGACGGTGGCACGCCCACTTTGGACAACCAGTGCTTCAGCCCGGTGGCATCACGCTGGCAGTGATACCAGCAGTCTTTCTCCAGCGTCTCGCAATCTTCAAGCGTCAGTTGACGCGGTGTATCCCCTAACTGCCAACCATCAATAAACCAATCTGTAGCGGTTTCCGAATTGACCATAAGGTGCGCCTCCCGTGCGCAAAAATAAGAGTGGTTAGCTCAACATCCCATCAGGTGATATCAACTTCATCGCTGACTTCATCAAGAAACGATTCAATTTGTTGCTCGACTTCTGAACTTGCCCCTTTATTGAAATAAGCAAGGTGAAAAACCGCGTCCCCTTCATTGACCAACGGCAGCATTTGCTGGCCGATAACGATGCCGTCTCTGGGTGCAGCCATAGTGTCTTCACCATGGCCGAGCGGGGCACTGATATAGGCAAGCACCTGCCCTTTGGTTACCCGCTCACCGAGTGCCACCACACAGCGCACTATTCCGTTCTGCTCAGCCCTCACCCAGCTGCTGGAGCGGGCGATAAAAGGCGATGCCTGCTCTTTTTTCCGGCTTACCCGGCGTATCATTCCCAGCATCCGCATGACACTCACTATCCCTTTCACCGCCGCAGCAATCACAAGCGGCTCAAACCGCAACGCTTCCCCGCCTTCGTAGGTGATAACCGGGATACCTGCCGCATCCGCTACCGCCCGTAGTGAGCCATCACGAATAGCGGCATCCAGAATCACAGGGGTGCCGAAAGCATGCGCCATTTCGGCACTTGCTTCATCGTCAAGATTTGCCCGCACCTGGGGCAGATTCCCTCTGTGAATCGCCCCTGTATGCAAGTCAATAATATGCGTACACTTTTTAACGACGTGTTCACTGAACTGGTAGGCCATACGGGCGGCCGTTGATCCACGTTCAGAGCCGGGAAAACACCGGTTGAGATCGCGTCGGTCAGGTAAATAGCGTGATTTATGAATAAATCCGAACACATTAACAACGGGAACAGCCACTAAAGTACCGTGCAATTTCAACGGATCCACTTTATTCAGCAGTTGCCTGACCGCTTCCACACCATTGAGCTCATCACCATGAATAGCAGCGCTGACCAGCAATACGGGCCCCTGATAGCGCCCGTTCACCACATGAACCGGAATGTGCAGAGGTGAATGGGTATATAGCTGAGCAGCTTCTAAATCTATGGTGGCTGATTGTCCTGGCGGCACTTCGGTGCCAATAAATTCGATGACTTTGTTTAATCTAGCCTTTGCCACTGGTGCGCGTCCTCTGCGGTTTTGCGGTTGATTCTATGTATTTGATTATCATACCCGCGATATCCTTACCAGTCGCTTGTTCAATCCCTTCCAAACCTGGGGAGGAGTTCACTTCCATCACCAGCGGCCCGCGCTGAGAACGCAGCAAATCCACACCGGCTACGCGCAGCCCCATCACCTTAGCGGCAAGCACTGCCGTCTTACGTTCTTCCGGAGTAATCCTGATCAATGACGCCGAACCGCCCCGGTGTAAATTCGATCTGAACTCCCCTTCAGCGCCCTGGCGCTTCATCGCGGCGATCACTTTGTCGCCGATCACGAAACAGCGGATATCCGCGCCGCCGGCTTCTTTGATGTATTCCTGCACCATAATGTTCGCTTTCAGGCCCAGAAAAGCTTCAATCACACTTTCTGCCGCCTTGCGGGTTTCGGCCAGTACTACACCTATCCCTTGCGTCCCTTCCAGCAGTTTGATCACCACAGGTGCGCCGCCCACCATTTCAAGCAAATCGCCAATGTCGTCCGGTTTACTGGCAAAGCCAGTTATAGGCATCCCGACCCCTTTGCGCGACAGCAATTGCAGCGAACGTAATTTATCCCGGGAGCGGGTAATCGCCACAGATTCATTGACCGGAAAAACCCCCATCATTTCAAACTGGCGCAATACCGCACAGCCATAGAAAGTGACCGAGGCGCCGATGCGCGGAATAATCGCATCCAAACCAGATAAATCCTGACCTTTGGAATGGATGGAAGGCTGGTCGGAATTGATGTTCATGTAGCAGCGCAGCGCATCAATGACCTGTGCCTCGTGCCCACGCTCACGGCAGGCTTCAATCAGACGACGGGTTGAGTACAGCTTTGAATTACGGGAAAGGATACCAATTTTCATTGTCACTCCAAAAAATGCATAAGCAGGTATTGCACGTCAAAATGGAACAACCGGGACAACAACTTAGAGTGCCAACCGGTACACTAGCATGCTGCTCAAAAACTCGAAAAACACTCATGACTGAGTGCCTGCTTCTATAGTCTCAGTGTAGTCAATCAGATAGCGTTCAGCGTTCTCCGCCTGAGGGTTGCAATTGTGAGGCAAATTGCACACAAGACTTAACTTATACTGCTCTTATCGCAAGTAAATTTAATCCTGACTTTATCTGATGACTGTATCTATCTCATGACTAAATTTATCCCATGACTATAGTGACAGATTGGTTATATTGCACAACAGCTTAGCGGTATACGATAGCAATCAGGCACGATAAAAAACGGATTATCCGGCACCCGGAGAAATGAATGATATGCTTTCAGTATCCGGCAGTAACAGGCACTCTCGTCATTGGCTTGTCTATTTGGCACACAGCCTTCGCAGCGCCGCCAAATCCGCAGGATTTCGGGCCGCTGAAAACCTATGCCCAATCGCCCCTCCAGTCCAACAGCCTGAGCCCGCAGCTCAGGAGCGGCTTTGCGTTACCCGAAGAGTCACTGGAATTTTACGCCACGGCGGCCACGGCCAGTATCTGGGCAGAAACCCCTGAGTACCGGGCCGACTACTATCAGTCGACGTTCAGCACCGGATTAATGTGGCAAGTCACAGCCGGCTGGCAACTGGAGCTGGACGCCAGCTGGCGTATTGCCCTGGACAGCCACTTAGATAACCTGACGTTTGGTTTTCATAACCTGTTCGGCATAAGCCTGAACGGCCGTGAGGATGTGCCCAGGCACAGCTTTGATATTTCTATCCCTGAATACGGAGTGGAGTATTCAGATTTCAAAGGCGAAACGCTGACACGAACACTGACCCTGTACAGCGGCTGGCAGATACTGGATCGCCCAAGGGAAGCGCTGTCTATCGGCGCCTCCCTGTATTACAACTATGTAGACTCCGGCCCGTTCCATAACCATAACCTGGAGCAGGCCTTACAGCTTAACTACAGCTATCACCTGGACCGCCATCGCTTTCACGCCATGTTTGGCGGAGTTTATCGCCATAATCCGGCGGCACTTATTCCTTATAACACGCTGACCTATGCTGCAGCTGCAGGCTGGCAGTATCAGTTCAATGGCCCTCACAGAGTGTTGCTGGAATACCATTTTTACGAAGGTGTGTCAGAAGCCACCTCGGCCCTGTCACAAGCCTCAAACGAG
The DNA here is from genome assembly GCF_019204055.1 of Photobacterium sp. WH24. NCBI lineage: Bacteria > Pseudomonadati > Pseudomonadota > Gammaproteobacteria > Vibrionales > Vibrionaceae > Photobacterium > Photobacterium sp. WH24. The sequence continues at coordinate 46,603 of NZ_JAGSOZ010000023.1, forward strand.
ATTCTGGCAGGATACCGCTACCATTTTCCCACCAGCGTGCTGGAGCTGGTCCTCACTGAAAATGTATTCAATATGGATAACAGCCCGGATGTGGCGATTACTCTTGGCTATCGGCAACGCTGGTGATCACCTCAAAGCGCTCAAGCAAGTAATCAATAAACAGACGAAGCCGGTTCGGTATCAAATCCCGCTGCGGGTAAACAAAGCTGATCGGCACAACCGGCGACACCCAGCCTGGCAGTATCTGTATCAGTTCACCACGCTCAATGTGTTCCCGACAGATAAACTCCGGCAACAAGGCAATACCCAGTCCGTCCAGGCAGGCTGACATTGCCGAGGTGATAGTGTTCACCCTGAAACGGTACGGCAGTTCAATCTGCACCTGATGTCCGTCTTTTTCCAGCGCCCAATGCGGTATCTTCACGGCATTATAGATTTTGATCTGATGGTGAGGCGCAGCCAAATCCGCCGGTGACTCAATGTTTCCGTTCAGCGCGAGATAGTCAGGGCTGGCAACGAGGATCCGCCGCGACGAATGAAACGGCCTTGCCACCATGCCGGAATCGTTTATGTCGCCCACCTGCACATACAGATCGACCCCTTCAGCAATCAGATCAACTTCTCGGTTGCTTAACTCAAGGTGCAGGCTGACATGCGGGTACTGTTTCAAAAATGCGTTGATGCTCTTACCGAACACTTTCTGCCCGACCTCGACTGGCATCACCACATTCAGCCTGCCTCTGATCAAATCCTGGTTTGCCGTCACTTCAAGCTCAGCCTGGCTCGCAATTTCGACCACCTGACGGCACGACTGATAAAACGCTTCCCCTTCATGGGTCAGCACCAGATTGCGGGTGCTGCGGATAAGCAGGCGCACCGCCAGATCTTTCTCCAAATCCGCAATTTTCCTGCTGATCGTCGACTTAGTCATATCCATTGCCTCAGCGGCCTGCGTAAAACTCCCGCACTCAACCACCTGAGCGAACATCACCATTGCATTTAAATCCATTCCACCATCCATTCATCAGAAAGCAACCTGCACGAAAACCACAAGTAACACCACCATTAGTGAAAAATCCGCAACAGTGTTTTCGATTTTTCCTATCTAATAAACCAATTCATAATTTTTTACAATTCATGCCCCAAACATAAATCACAACAATACGAATTCTCATGACCGAGCAAGCCTCAAAAACATCTTCACGCCTTCCTCTTATTGCTACGCTGACGCTGGGTCTTATCGCCGTGTCGGTGGGAAGTTACTGGTACGGTTACGGCCGCTATTTTGAAACCACAGACAATGCCTATTTACAGGGTGAGATCACCAACATCAGCCCCAAAGTGGCCGGCTATATCCAGGCAACCTATGTCAGCGATAACAACAGAGTCGAAGCAGGGCAACTACTGGCCACCATTGACGATCGTGACTATCAGGCCGCGCTGGAAAAGGCCAAGGCCAACCTGGTTGTGACACAAGCTGCAGTCGCCCACCTTAATGCCCAGTTTGCGCTGCAGAAAACCGTGATTCGCCAGTCGGCCAGCCAGGTCAGCTCGGCGCAGGCAGAGCTGGAACGTGCAACGCAGCAAGACAGCCGCGCCCGTTCCCTGCTGGCAAAAAACTATTCGTCTCAGGATGAAGTCGACGATGCCAGCTCACACCTGAAAGTCACTGCTGCCGAACTAGAAGCCGCAAAGGCCAGCCTGCAGGCGGCAAAAGATCAGCTTCTGGTCCTGAACAGCCAGAAAGGTCAGGCGGAAGCTTCGGTACAGGAAGCCATGGTGCAGGTCAAACAGGCGGAGCTCGATCTCAGTTACACCCGTATTTATGCCCCGGTTGACGGTATTGTCGGCAAACGCAGCCTGAGAATCGGACTGTATGTCCAGCCGGGCATGCCGCTGCTCAGTCTGGTGCCTACCCGGGAAGTATGGATTGAAGCCAATTTTAAAGAAACTCAGCTTGCCAGTATTCATCAGGGACAGCAGGTGGAATTTGAGCTGGATGCCTATCCGGGCCAGACTCTGGAAGGTGTTGTCGACAGCTTTTCGCCCGCCACCGGGGCAAAGTTTGCGTTACTGCCGCCCGAGAATGCCACAGGCAACTTCACCAAAATTGTTCAGCGGGTGCCGGTCAAAATTGTGATCCCACACCCTGAGCAGCTCGCCGGTCAGCTACTGCCGGGCCTGTCTGTGGTTGCGACCATAGATACCCGCTCACAGTCAGCGCAGGGAGCTGAAACACTGGCAAGTGTTGAGGTCGCTCATGAGTGAACAGGCCCTGCCTCAGACAAACCCAGCCCTTGATCAGCGCTCCGAGAATGACGTCCCGCTCCGGCACTGGATTGCCCTGCTGGGCGGCATGCTGGGCGCGTTTATGGCGATCCTTGATATTCAGATCACCAACTCATCCCTGAAAGATATTCAGGGCGCGCTGTCCGCCACCCTGGATGAAAGCTCGTGGATTTCCACCTCGTATCTGGTGGCGGAAATGATCGCAATTCCGCTGAGCGGATGGTTATCAACGGCACTGGGGGCACGCCGCTACCTGATTGGCACCACAGTGATTTTCACTATGTCCTCGCTGCTGTGCTCCATCGCCTGGAGTATGAGCTCAATGATTGCCTTTCGCGCCATGCAGGGCTTCAGTGGCGGCGCGCTGATTCCGATGGCATTTTCACTGGTGGTCCAGCTGTTACCGGTTCATAAACGGGCCATAGGTATGGCGATGTTCGGCGTCACGACCACGTTTGCGCCGTCTATCGGCCCGACGCTGGGCGGCTGGCTAACAGAGCATCTGTCGTGGCATTACATTTTTTACATCAACCTGCCGCCGGCTTTGCTGATGCTGGCCATGCTCCGCTATGGCCTGGATGATCAGCCAATGAATATCAGCAGCCTGAAAAATGCCGACTGGGCTGGCATCGTGACCATGGCGGTCGGTTTAGGCTGTCTGGAAGTCATGCTGGAGGAAGGAAACCGGGAAGAGTGGTTCAGTTCGCACTTTATCATAGGGCTAACCGTTATCGCCGTTCTGAGCTTAGTGGCGTTCGTTATCAATGAACTGCGGCATCCCAGACCCCTGGTGAACCTGAGGTTGCTCACTAATCCGCACTTTGCAATGTCAGGACTGGCTTATCTGATCCTGGGCATGGCACTGCTGGGTTCCATTTTTGTTCTGCCCATGTATCTGACGCAGATCCATCAGTACAACGCGCTGGAGATCGGGAAAGTACTGATGTGGATGGGGTTTCCTCAATTATTGCTTTTCCCTCTGATCCCCAAACTGACGCAAGTTGTTAAGCCCAAGTTTCTGGTGGCATTTGGTTTCATCATGTTCGGCATCAGCTGTTATGTGAATACCCATATGAATCAGGATTTTGGCGGACAGCAGATGATACTGTCGATGTTACTGAGAGCCATTGGCAGCCCCTTTATCATTGTGCCGCTGTCGCTGGTCGCGATGCAGACCATACAAAAGCACCAGACACCGGATGCCTCGACCATCACCAATGTGTTACGTAACCTGGGCGGCGCTTTCAGCATCGCACTGATAGCCACCATGCTGGACAACAAAGCGCGGGAACATCTGGCTCACATCAAGGCAAGCTTACCCAGCGTCAGTAATGACGCGTGGCATCAACTGGCACAGCAAGCCGGGCATTATCTGCAACAGGGTACAGATCCAGCAACCGCGATGCTGAAAGCCAAAGCCAGCCTGGCACAAAGCATGCAAACCGACGCCTACATCATGGCGTATAACGATGTGTTCATGATGATGACAGGCTTCCTGGTCTTTGCCGCCATTTTAGTGCTGTCTTTACCGGATGCAGAGCCGGTTAAGGGTTGATCCATTAAAGCTGAGACAACATGTTGGTATCATGTGCGCCTTGTCAATTTGTTCACTGACAGGGCGCTTTTCAATGAAGAAAACGATTAACTACATTGCTCAGCATCACAATACGGTGAGGTTTTTGCTTCTAATTCAATAACGTCTTCTGGTGGGAAAAACCTAACTGCTCCGGAGAATAAATCTATTTTCTCAATGGGTATTTTCCCATAGGGATGAAAATCATTAAGTTTATCAATGAT
>NZ_JAGSOZ010000024.1:0-48950 GCF_019204055.1 Photobacterium sp. WH24
CAAAAAGGCGAGTATCAGGCGCAAGCAGAAAATAGCAGCCATGAATGTTGCCTATTTGGAGCAAGTAATACTAGCGGGAATCCAAGGTTTGGATAAAAACTGAGCATACGTGCTCTCGCCCTATGGTCGGACACCTGGCACGATACCGAAAAACTTGAAAATATTGAGGGAAAACGGGAAAAGATTGATCCTACCCAACAAGCGGAAAGGAAGCACTACCCCAGAGCAGTACTTAAGAAAACAGCAAAATATCCAGTACGGAAGAGGGATAAGAACGCCACTCGCTCTTAAGCGAGTGGCGTTAGCATAGATATGCGAGTTTTTAACGTGGATTACAAATTTATGCAGTTTCCAGTACCATTCTGCGTTGAAGCAAACGATAGCAGGCAATTGCAATCAACAAGACTGTCATACCTGATGCTATGGTGACCATAAAGCCAGCTTTTACTCCAAACTCATCGATAACCCAGCCAGCTACTGCAGCCCCCATTGCAACACCAATTCCTAATCCGGTAATCATCCATGTTAAGCCTTCAGTCAATTTAGAGGAAGGAACGATACTCTCAACTAACCCCATGGCAATAATCATCGTGGGCGCAAAGAATATACCTGCGGCAAACACTGAAGCCGACAGTGTTGCTATGTCGTAGACATAAAAAAGTGGTAGCGTCATAGCAGCAGTTGCAAAGGATGCAATCAGGAATTGTTTTGGCAGTGATGCATTGAGTTTATATGCACCAAATGCAAGCCCTGCGAGGCAAGAGCCAACAGCATAGACAGATAAAACAATACTTGCTGCAACGGGTTGACCTTGTTGTTCAGCAAACGCCACGCTAATCACATCAATCGTGCCGACAATTGTTCCCAAGGCAATCAAAGCAAGTACGAGCATTTTCATTGGTAGGGGTTTAAGCGCAGACTCTTTAGAAATATCAGACTCTTGGTGAACTGGAGGCTCTGTGCTTTTTTGCATTACGAACACCATCACACCAACTGCCAGAAATATAGCTGACATGAGTGGCCCTGCTTCTGGCATCACTGCGATACTCAAACCAACGGAGATAGGCGGGCCGATGATGAAACAGACTTCATCCAGGACTGACTCAAACGAGTATGCAGTATGAAGTCTGGGGGTACCGCGATGAATTTCTGTCCAGCGTGCACGGACCATAGCAGGCATACTTGGCATACATCCGGACAACGCAGCGAAAATGAATAGTGTCCAGTCTGGAGCTCCGTAATGAGCACACAAAAGAAGCAGTGCAATTGAGATAACACTAATGCCTGTTGCTATAGGAAGTACACGACTCTGGCCATATCGATCTACTGCACGAGAGATTTGCGGTGCGATGAGCGCCATAGTGAATGTAAATGTTGCTGCGACGGTGCCTGCCAACCAGTACGACCCTTTCATTTGTGACAGCATTGTAATGATACCAATCCCAGTCATGGATATTGGCATGCGAGCAACGAGCCCAGCGAGCGAGAACGCAATGGTTCCGGGAACACTGAATAGTTCTTTGTATGGGTTAGCCATATTTACTCCGATAGTGTTGTAAAAACTTTCAGACCGTCTACATACGGTACGTATGTAAAACATATTGACATACGATGTGTATGTCAATTATAAATGCAATAAATTTCTTAACAGGACTCGTTATGACCCGAAAATCCAGAGCGGAAATGATGGAAGAAACTCGATTGAAGTTGATTGCGACGGCGAGAGAGCACTTTGGTACCGTTGGCTATGCGCAAACTGTCATGGATGAGCTAACTGCAAAAGCTGGCCTCACGCGTGGGGCCTTATATCATCACTTTGGCGACAAGAAAGGGTTATTTTGTGCAGTGCTGGCACAACTTGACAGTGAGTTGGATGCCCGACTTGCAGATATTTCAGCAAGTGCTCCGGATGCTTGGAGTGCATTCACTGGACGCTGTCATGCTTATTTAAAGATGGCCATTGAACCAGAAGTTCAGCGTATTTTGTTAAGGGATGCTTCCTCAGTACTCGATGCCGATGAGCTACAAAGCATTCGGTTACACTGTGTAACTTCTATTGCGGACATGCTGAGGCGCTTAATGGATGCTGGGACGATTAAAAGTTCATCACCAGAAATGTTAGCGCGCCTGATTAATGGTGGTTTGATGGACACTGCGCTATGGATTGCAAAAAGTGAAGATGACGAGCAGGCGCTTAGTCAGGCTTTGAATAGTCTGGATGTATTGCTCCATGGCTTGAAAATCTGAATTGAAGGGTACTGATAGTAAGTCAGATGAATTTGACTGCTTGAGCGCCCGCTCTTGCGCTGAGTACAACATTTTAAGGTTGTTAAGAATTATTAATTGATCATTAGCGATACCGACAGATAGTGGTTATGATTGTTTTTGACTGGCGAGCTGGTAGGTAAGGGGTGAAGGAGGACACACCGGTCGTCACTCTATAGGGCTGACGAATTCCCGCCAGAGGAAGCAGGGACGGGCGAAGAGAGTACCGCTCCCTGATACGTAACGGTTGAGGATGCATAAAAAAACCAGCCCGCAGGCTGGTTTTGTCTGTTTGAGATCAGGAGCGGGTTACTTTGCCATTTCCGCTTCGGGCTGGCTTTCTTCCAGATCACAGGCGATAAAGCCGCCTGTCTGGTGCGCCCATAAATGGGCATAAATGCCGTTTTTGCTCAGCAGTTCCTGATGGCTGCCTTGCTCAACAATCTGGCCCTGGTCGATGACGATCAGGCGATCCATAGCTGCAATGGTTGATAAACGGTGCGCAATCGCGATGACTGTTTTGCCTTGCATCAGTTGGTACAGGCTTTCCTGAATTGCCGCTTCAACTTCTGAGTCCAGCGCTGAGGTCGCTTCGTCCATCACCAGAATCGGGGCGTCTTTCAGCAGCACGCGAGAAATGGCTATACGCTGGCGCTGACCGCCGGACAGTTTCACACCGCGCTCACCGACCTGTGCATCGTAACCGACATTGCCGTGCGGATCGGTCAGTGTTTCAACAAATTCATGGGCGTGTGCCTGACGGGTAGCCGCCCGCAGCTCTTCTTCTGTTGCATCGGGTCTGCCGTAAAGAATGTTTTCGCGAATAGAGCGATGCAGCAATGACGTATCCTGCGTGATCATTCCGATATTGCCGCGCAGTGAATCTTGCGTGACATCAGCGATGTTCTGGCCATCAATGCGGATGGCACCGGATTCCAGGTCGTGGAAGCGCATCAGCAGGTTGACCAGCGTTGATTTACCTGCGCCAGAGCGGCCGACCACACCCACTTTCTCACCGGGTTTGATATGCAGATTCAGCTGTTCGATAACGCCTTTGTCTTTCTCGCCATAGTGGAAGCTGATGTTATCGAATTCAATGCCGCCCTGAGTCACATCAAGTGGCTGCGCATCGGTTTTGTCTTCAATCGATACCGGTTTAGACAGGGTTTTCATGCCATCGACGACAGTACCAATGTTTTCAAACAGCGCACCGATTTCCCACATGATCCATTTAGACATGCCCTGCACGCGCAGCGCAATACTGATAGCTACGGCAATAACACCCACAGTAACGGCACTGTTCATCCACAGACCAATTGAGACAGTGGCAATCACGAACAGCAGCAGGTAGTTAATGGCATCGACACTCAAAATGAATTTGGTTGCCAGGCGCATCTGACGGTACACAGTATCCAGAAACCCCTGCATGCTTTCTTCGGCATATTCGGTTTCACGGTTGGTGTGCGAGAACAGTTTCACCGTGGTGATATTGGTATAGCTGTCGACAATACGGCCGGTCATCATAGAACGGGCGTCGGCCTGTTCGGTGGCGATTTTTTTCATTTTCGGTACGAAGTAGAACTGAATACCGATATAGGCCATCAACCATACCAGGATAGGCAACATCAAAATGATATCGGCATTTCCCATCATGACAATCATGGCGGTGAAATACACGCTGATGTAAACCAGCACATCCACCATTTTCATCACGGTTTCCCGGACGGCCAGCGACGTCTGCATGACTTTGGTTGCAAGGCGTCCGGCAAAATCATCCTGATAAAACGAGACGCTCTGGCGCAGCAGATAGCGGTGCGCCAGCCAGCGGATCGACATCGGATAATTCCCCAGCAGGGTCTGGTGCATGATCATTGAGTGAGTGAAAGCAAGGAAGGGGATCACCACCACAATCAGCAGACCCATCATCCAGAGTTTTCCGCTTTCTTCAGCCAGAAAAGTGTCAGGTGAGTGTTGAGCCAGCAGGTCAACCAACTGTCCCATGAAGCCTAATAAAGTAACTTCAACAATGGCAATACAGGCGCTGAGAACAGACATTGCCAATAATGGCCAACCGAAACCACGTGTATAGTAGCGGCAAAATGCCAGCAGGCTGCCCGGGGGCTGCTGAGGCGTTTCGTCCGGGAAAGGCGCCGTCAGTTTCTCAAAGAATTTAAACATAAATTATTGATTCCAATTGTGCATGTGACGCAATAGGCGATAGCCTTAAAGGATGGCCGTAAGCATTACGGCTGAACACTGTTTACTGTTTGAGTGCTCTTTAATGTGTCAGAAATAACGGCAATATTTTATCAGAATCTGACCATAATGACGCATCAATTTTAGATGTCCGGAGTGAATAGGCGAACAGAATGTCTGACAGTCAGGTTCAGTTAAAGATAAACATGCTGAGGTCAGGATTTGAACAATCCCAGGATCAAGCATTGACGGTAAGTTTGCCAGCGGGCAAACACCTTGCTCTTTCCGGCCGTTCGGGCAGCGGAAAATCGAGTCTGTTACAGGTACTGGCTGGTTTACAGCCTGCCAGTTCAGGTCATTTTTTGTGGCAGGGGCAGGAAATCAGCCCTGGCAACTTGCGCTGGTGGCGGCAGCAATTCTGCTATTTACCTCAAGCGCCAGTGATGGGGGGCGAATCGGTGGGGGATGCCTTACGGCTGCCATGGACACTGAAAGCCGTGAAAAGCGATATGCCTGACGATAAGCGTTGTGTGGATGTGCTGCTGTCACTGGAGATTACCCATGGACTGGAAAAAGCGGTCAGTGCGTTGTCCGGAGGTGAAAAGCAACGGGTTGCTGTTGCCCGGGCACTGTTGATGGACCGGCCCATCTGGCTGCTGGACGAGCCGACTTCGGCGCTGGACAGTGCCTGCCGTGATAAGGTGATGGCCCAGCTGGCGTTACAGCCACTCACGTGTGTGTCTGTGTCACATGATCCCCACTGGCTGGCATCGGCTGAGTATCAGATTGAACTGGGAGTCAGTCATGAATAATGCCATTGCGATTTCAAACCTGTCACTGGCCGGTTTCTATCTGTTGTTGCTGGTGCCGCTGGCGCTGTTTTACCGTTGGCAATTGGGACTGAGTAAGCCGACCGTCACTGCCGTGCTTCGCATGACCTTGCAGCTTGCGGTGGTGGGTTTGTACCTGCAAACCCTGTTTGATTTCCAGCATCCCGGTCTGAATCTGTTATGGCTGGGAATCATGGTGACAGTGGCAGGTTTCAGTATCTGTCGTCGCGCGGGGATTGCGCTCGGAAAAGCGACACTGGCCGTGATCACTGGTTTGCTGGTGTGCTTATTTGTGGTGCTGCCACCTATGCTGGTGGGTTTGATCCATGCAGCTCCCTGGTGGCAGGCGCAATACCTGATCCCAGTCGCCGGAATGATTCTGGGCAATGCCCTGACCGCTAATGTACTGGCGCTGGAGCGCTGGTATGCCAGCCTGAAAGAAAAAAATAACGAGTATCAGTTTTATCTGGCAATGGGCGCGCCGCACCCGATCCAACCGTTTCAGCGAGAGGCGGTCAAAGCGGCGTTAATGCCGCAGTTAGCCAGTATGAGCACTCTGGGGATAGTGGCCTTGCCGGGTATGATGACAGGTCAGATCCTCGGCGGCACGGAACCTGTTCTGGCGGTGAAGTATCAACTGGCGATCATGATCGCTATTCTTGTTGCCGTCTCTGTGAGTGTCGCGGCCACCTTAGGCATGATGAGCCGGTTTGCCTTTAACCGCTATGGACAGTTAGTGCTCTAGGGGCATAGAGTCAATCTGTGCTCTCAGCCATTGCACAAAACAGTCAATGGCCGCGGAATGGCGGTGGCTGATCAGGTAATAACCTGCATTGGCCTGCAGGGGAGCAAACGGTGACACCAGCCGGCCTTTGTTGACGTCATCACCTATCAATGCCTGTCGCGCCATGGCGACCCCCAGTCCGGCTTCGGCTGCTGCCATTGCCATGTCTGTCCGGTTAAAAAAGTGGCCTCGCCGGCTGTCGGCCTGTATGTGCATGCTGTTAAACCAGTAGCGCCACTCGGTATCCCGCTCCGCCTGACGCCACGGCATCGCATCATGCAGTAACGTCACCTGGTGCCAGGCTTGCGGATGCAACCAGTCGAACTTTGCCTGATAGTCGGGACTCATGACAGGCAGCAGGGATTCCGCCATCAACAGACTGGTTTTGCCGTCATCTTTAATTTCGTCGTCACGGCGGTAATCAATCACTAAATCGCAATCTGTGTCCCGGCTGTCGACCAGGGCACCATCGGCGTATGTCTGGATATTGATGTCAGGGTAGTGCTGATAGAAATCATGCAATCTGGGCACCAGCCATTTGAAGGCAAATGAAGGGGTAAGTCTGAGGCGAATTTCACCTTCGGGCTGGGGATCAGTCTGAAGCTCCCGAATAACCTCAGCAATGTCAGTCAGGCTCCGGCTGACAACCTGATGCAGCCGCTGGCCCTGCTCGGTCAGGATGATGCCTCTGGCATGACGTTGGAACACCGGGAAGCCAAGTTGTTGTTCAAGCTGCCGTATTTGCTGGCTGACCGCACCTGTCGTGATATGTAACCGACTGGCAGCACCGGTAAAGCTGGTGGTTCTGGCGGCGACATCGAAAGTAGCCAGCGCCGCCAGCAGGTTGCCTTTTATGACTGACATGTTTTCTTAATCTCTTCGGGTCGCGCTGACATTGCCAGTCAGCTAGGCTTTCAGTATAAGCTTATAGAATAACTATACGCTGATGTTAATAATTATCGATTGTTAAGGTGATGTAAATCGCGCAATCTGCGCTTTTATTAAGGTGTGGAGAGCGTATTTGCGTTTTCTTACCGAAACCCAGCCACAGCGAAGAGAGAGACGTATGGAAGTCATTGTATTAGGAAGCGGTGTTGTCGGGCTGACGTCAGCCTGGTATCTGGCGCAGAAGGGGCATCAGGTGACGGTTATTGACCGCCAGTCCCGCAGTGCAGAAGAAACCAGTTTTGCTAATGCCGGGCAGATTTCCTACGGCTACTCTTCACCGTGGGCAGCGCCTGGCATTCCGGCGAAAGCCATTAAGTGGCTGGTACAGAAACATGCGCCGCTGAAAATCAAACCGTCGTTATCGCCGGATTTGTACAGCTGGATGGGTAAGATGCTGGCCAACTGCAACTATGTCAGTTATCAGCGCAATAAAGCCCGCATGTTACGCGTCTCAAATTACAGCCGGGAAAGTTTGATTGAGTTGCGCCAGCAACACGATCTGCACTACGAAGGCCGTCAGAAAGGCACATTGCAATTGTTACGTACTCAAGCTCAGCTTGATGCGGTCGGTAAAGATATTCAGGTATTGGATGAAAGCGGTATACGGTTTGAACTTCTGGACGCCGCTGGATGTATCGCAGCAGAACCGGCGCTGGCTAAAGTGCGGGAGAAAGTAGCGGGTGGCTTGCGATTGCCGGATGATGAGACTGGCGACTGCTATAAATTCTGCCAGCAACTGACCGCTCTGGCTGAGCAGGCCGGTGTCACTTTTGTGTTTGATACCCCAATTAAAGGACTGCGCCATGAAGCGGGGCGCATTGTGGCTGTTGATACCGATAAAGGTGAGTTCAAAGCCGATGCCTATGTGGTAGCGCTGGGCAGTTACTCAACAGCCATGCTGGGCACCTTAGGTATGCAACTGCCGGTTTACCCGGTCAAAGGGTACTCGCTGACCATGCCGCTGAAAGACAGCGACGGCGCCCCTGTGTCGACCGTGATAGATGAAACCTATAAAGTCGCTATGACACGGTTCGATAACCGTATCCGTGTGGCCGGTACGGCTGAGCTGGCGGGCTTTAATCTGCATCTGACCGAGCAGCGAAAAGAAACCATCGCTATGGTTGTCAATGATCTGTTCCCTGACGGCGGCGATCTGAATCAGGCTGAGTATTGGACTGGCCTGCGTCCGATGACACCGGATGGCACCCCGGTTATAGGCAAAACGCCTTTTGATAATCTTTACACCAATACCGGGCACGGCACGCTGGGTTGGACCATGGCCTGCGGGTCTGGTCGTTTACTGGCCGATATTGTCAGTGGTAATGACACGGATATCGACACAGACGGCTTATCTATCCACCGGTATCTGTAACCGGCACGTAAATGCTATCTCCCGGTCAGGCTGCGTCCGCCTGATCGGGGCTACTCCCTCAATCTACATATCTTCGCGTTATTCACGCCTTACTGCCCGCACTTGGGTGATTCAACGTCAGTATTCAATACCTACCAGGCATTTCACTGCGCCTATGCTAAAGCTTTGATATGACATCAGTTGTACTGTATCTTTACGGGCTTTATACCATGATGCGCAGAGTATCCTGACGCCATCTGGTTATCTGCAGTTAACAAATAAAGACAGCGCGCCGCTCTATCTCAAGGAAAGAGAGTGGCTTACTGTGAATCAGGGAAATCTGGATAATGCATAAACGATATGTGATGTCAGCCGTGGCAATGATGTTGACCATGTCTGGCTGTTCTTCAATCAGTGAAGAAGAATGCCGGCTGGGTGATTGGCATCAGATGGGCTTGGCCGATGGCCAGAAAGGGAAAAAGAATTACTCGGCCATTTACAGTGAAGAATGTGCGGAATATGGTGTATCTGTTGATCTGAAATCTTACCAGCAAGGCCGACGTGAAGGATTAACCTCATACTGTACTTACGAAAATGGCACTCTGGTTGGTCAGTCCAATGCAAGCTATGACAATGTCTGTCCGGCAGACTTAGCCAGAGATTTTCTGTCAGGTTACACGCCTTACCATAATCTGGCCCAAGCGCAATCCAGGTTGGACTCGGCAGAAAGCAGTGTGAATAACTACAAAGCGAGGCTGGAAGAGGACACGCTGTCCAGTGATGACAGAAAAACATTTAAAGCGGAGCTGAAATCGGCCAAGTCGCGGATGGAGCGTGCGGAGTTTGATGTTAACCGTTTTGAATATGAACTTGCCGTTCATAAGATTGACAGAGAAATGACTCAGATTCATAGTCAACTGACCTCGGAAACACTGCCTCAAACGCAAAAGACAGCGCTGAATCAACGCCTTGCCAGTCTGAACAATCAGCGTAAATATTACGAGACCTTATCGACAACAGAAAATACGATTCAGAATATCAAAAATATTGCTGATTTATTTTAAATGTGACTGAGTGGTGATCTGAAACTGCCTTAGTGTTTATTATCATCAAATTTAGCATTAATGAATTTAATGTCTGTTTTTGGGTAAAAACACAGTTTAAATTAACAGTATTATCATTATATAAAGAATCTTGTTGAGGTCAGGGTGTGATCTTGAGTTAAAACTTTAATTCTTGTTGCATAGCATGTGCGCACATAGTTTGAAGTCTGCCTAGATTTAACAAAACAACTCCAATTTAACATTTTTGTAACCTTGTGTTTCGTCAACAATGTGTTGGCTAACAACACACAAGGAGTCACACATGCAAGTATGCATAACAACAAAAAAGACGCTTCTCGCCACTCTCATCAGCTCAACCATGTTGACCGGTTGTTATTGGGATGACCCGAAAGAAGCCGCGGCTTACGTCAGTAGCGAAATTGAACATGAAGATGTGGTAGAGCATTTGGTGGAGTTGGAAGCGCGTGCCACGCCGACATCGGATGGCAGCTCTGTGACCCGTGCTGCCGGCTCAGACGGATACCAGTATTCTGTTGATTACATCATCGAAGTGATGAAAGAACACGGCTATAAAGTGTCTACACAGGAGTTTGATTTCCGCGCCTGGGAAGAGCTGGCCGGAACAACGCTCAATGTTGACGGCGCTGATCTGATTAGCACTCGTGAGGCTGGAGAAGGTGTTGAAGCAGACTATGCCGTGATGTCCTATTCGGGTGATTCAAATGGTCAGCTGGCTGGTGACATCGTATTTGTCACGCCGGATTTTAACTTTGACAGCCCGAATTACGATGATACCGATGGTTGTGAAGCCACTGATTTTGACGGTAAAGCGATCACCGGGAAAGTGGCAGCCATCCAGCGCGGTGGCTGTAACTTCACAACGAAAGTGGTGAACGCACAAAATGCCGGTGCCAAAGCGGTGATCGTCTTTAACCAAGGGAACGATGAAGGCCGTAAGGGTGTGGTTAACGGTACGCTGGGCAGCGATACAGCGGCGACAGTACCCGCTTTTGGCGCCCGGTATGAAATAGCTAAACAGTGGTTCGATGCCAGCCAGACTCAGCCCGTCCCTGTGGTACTTGCGGTCGATGTCAAAGACGAAATGGTTGTGACCCAGAACGTGATTGCGGAAACCAGACGCGGTAATCCGAATCAGGTGGTGATGCTGGGGGCGCATCTGGACTCAGTACCGGAAGGGCCTGGTATCAATGATAACGGTTCAGGTACGGCCGGTTTGCTGGAATATGCAATTACGCTGGCTGACACCAGAGCGCCAGTGAAAAACAAAGTCCGGTTCGCTTGGTGGGCGGCAGAGGAAGCAGGCTTAGTGGGTTCAGAGTATTACACTAACACATTGTTTGCCCCTATCTATGATCAGGCTCAGAACGAAATTCTGGCAGAACTGGGACTGGACGATCCCAGCCAGTTGACAGAAGAACAGGTTGAGCTGGTTGAAGCCCGCTACACTAAGCTGAACAAAGTGAAGCTGTACCTGAACTTTGACATGATCGGTTCGCCAAACTACATCTTCGGTGTCATGGATGGCGACCTGTCGGATACCAAAGACAGCCCGGACAATGCCTATACAGGTGATTTCAAACCGCCATACGGTACTTCCGACATTGAATCGACATTCAATGAGTTCTTTACGGCAAAATCTGAGTTCACTGTGCCTCAGGCGCTGTCTAAACGTTCTGATTATGCAGGTTTCGCTGATTGGGGTGTGGCGTTCGGTGGCCTGTTCACCGGTGCTGAGAAAGTGAAAACGGCTGAAGAAGTGGATCAGTTTGGCGGTGAAATTGATGTGGCTTACGACAGATGTTATCACCAGGCCTGTGATGATCTGAATAACGTCAGCCAGAAAGCCTTGTTCGTTAATACTCAGGCCCTGGCCTATGTGACGACTTACTATGCGTTCAGTAAGCCATTATTCCCTGAAGTTGCTGAACCGGCAGTGAAAACCATGTCGCGTATGCCAAGCGACATGAAACCAACGCAAAAACTGCGTATTGGTGAGAAGCTGAAAGCTGCAGAGAGTCATTCGGATCACGGTCACTTCCACGGTGACTTTGATCAGGATCGCCAGTAATGACCAGCGATTAACGCTAAACATAAACAGCCACGCAAATGCGTGGCTGTTCTTTTATATACGGCAGTATTACTCGGCTGTAATAATATCCATCACCAGCTTGCCATCTTCGCGAATCGGGCCGTCTTCTTTCGCGCCCAGTGTGTATTCAAACACGCCGGTTTTCATCCCGCCATCTTCACCGTGGAGCATCAGCATCAGCATCTCGCCGGTGTCGACAGGTTCCATGAGAATGGCGACTACATCCTGGTTCATCCCTTTTTTGACTGGTGCATAACCCACCACAGGTCCGGGCTTCATGTCTTTATTAGTGCGATGTACAACCAGCCAGCCATTCGCATCGGATTCGATCATTGCCGCAGTTACTGTGCCTTCAGAGACATCCTGATTAGCGCCTTTTACACTGTTCGCGGCATGTGCTGCGGCCGTTGTCCCGAAAAAAGTGATTGCCAGACTCAACATCAGTGACTTTTTAACTATTGTTTTCATTTCTTCATCCTGTTTTGTCATGTGATTGATTTGAAAAGCAGCCAGCCATTTTTCTGTTAACAATCCCAGTATGGTTCAGAGTTTGGCAGGGTTCACAAAAAGGCTTCTGAATCCATCGGCCAGAAATGTAATATTTTGTTTCCTAATCAAGGGGGGCATTATCTCTCAGGGTAACTCTTGCAGGGTTTTGTCGTGATTCGATGACAGGAAAAGTGAGCGTTTTGAGGTTTTCAGTGACTTTTTGTTATTGGAGCCATCTGATTCTGTAGTATTAGTCAAACGGTTGAATAATAGATGTATTTTATATGTGCAAGTGACCATATGATGAGGAGCATGATGATTTTAGGACGGGGTCAGACAACCTGTTCTGATCACATGTACAAATCGTACTTGTAATTTGTCACTGTGAATGGGTGTTAAATGTCCAATAAATATCAATTTTTCTGTGTGCCGAATACCGCTCGAAAAGCGTTTACCTACCTGAATATGTCCTCCCCTACGTTTGCTGAAGAGAAACAGGCATTACTGCTTCAGGGATTAGAGGTAGAAGATGATGTGATTTATGCCTCCAGCGCGGAAGACGCCGTCGATAAGTTTCGCTCCAACTATGTACATCACCTGGAAGAGTACAATGCATCAACAAACCTTTTTTACACTTTGCTCCATGCCTTTCGATGGCTGAAAGCTAAGCTGGCGGGCAAAAGTTAGTTGTCATTATGTCAGTGGGGAAACGCTGAGCATAGCGTGAGTGTACTCAGGTGATGGGACAATAAAAGCTGTTGATGTGAGCCTGCGAAATGGCTCTTGTCGATTACGGGTGAGAAAAAAACCGCTGAATTAACAGCGGCCTTTTTTAGCTTGTCCTGGCGGGCAGAAACTGCCGTTGCCGCCATGATGGTGATCATCATAGTCACCATTGGTGGTGGCTTTGATGTTCACACCGTCTACTTCGCCTTCAACATGTGTCAGCTGACAACCGGTCAGAGACAGGCTGATGGTCAGTAAACCGAGCAGAGTTAATGATTTCATTGTTAACGCCATAAAATGGGAAAAGCGGGCACTGTAAATGATTTTCGCAAGGCCTGTGTTAGCCTGATGTCAATGATTGCTGAGCCTGTCAAAATCCGCCTCTGGCAGGATAATCTGACAATATTGTGAAAAATTAGTTTTCATTCTGGTAAAAAGTTCTGCAAAGCCATTGTAAACTGATAGTAACCTTTGAAATAGTGACCTTCTTCGTTGGCTACCTGTCAGGAGGCAAACATGAAACGGGTCTTTTATATCAGTGATGACCTGGATGAACTTGAGCTGGTTGAACATGAGTTGGAACTGAGTGGTTTTACTTCTCCGCAAATCCATGTTCTCAGTAACAAAGATGCTGATGTGTCGAGCCACAAGCATTTGCATCCGGTGCAATCTGTGATGCGCAATGACGTTGTGCACTCAACTGAAATTGGCGCTGTGATCGGGGCGATTGCCGCAGCCGGCGTATTAATTGCGGCCTATGCCTCCGGGGTGACAGATGCGGTTGGCTGGGCACCTTTCATTTTACTGGCGATTGCGATTCTAGGATTCATTACCTGGGAAGGGGGATTGTTTGGATTCCAGGAACTGCATTATCAGTTCCGCCGGTTTAAAAACGTCCTGAAATCCGGCAAGCATGTATTAATGGTGGATGTTGAGCCGGAGCAGGAACTGCAGCTGGCCAGTATTACGCTGGCGCACGACAAACTCAAACCTGCCGGAACCGGGAAGTCTCCTCCGCACTGGGTTGTCGCCATGCAGCAAAAATGGCAGCGTATGATGAAAACTCTGCCTTAATCGCTTGGTTCTGGCGCTGACAAGGTGTCTGCCGGGTCATTATCCGCCCGGCAGACTGAAAAACCATTCTCTGAGAGCAAAGATATAGCTTGCTTCGCTCGCCATCAGACCTACCAGGACGAGCAGGACTAACGGCGGAAGGAAAATGGTATACACCAAAGCGAGCCTTTCCCAGCGCATGTGCATGAACACGGCGGCAATCAGCCCGGCTTTCAGTGCCATAAACAGCAGAATAAGGCTCCACCGTAACATGCCCTGCAAATGGAAATAGTCGACCAGATACGAGAGGGTACTGAGCACAAAGAGCAGTCCCCATACTTTAAGATACAGGCTGATTGGATGCTGCTGCTTCACTGAATCATGAGTGAGTTCAGAATTTGCCATCATGGCCTCCTTGACGGTTTGCCTGAGTTACCACAGATAAAAAAAGGCGAATATAAATACCCACACCAAATCAACGAAATGCCAGTACAGTCCGGTGATTTCAACAATTTCGTATTTTCCCCCCTGTATTCCCGTGGCATGTGGATCCACCTGTTTTTTGTCATATTTTCCCAGAGCGACCCGAATGGCGACTATCGTCAGATACAGCACGCCCACACTGACATGCAAACCGTGAAAACCGGTGATCATGAAAAATGCCGCACCAAACTGCGATGCGCCTTCTTCATTTCCCCACGGGCGAACTCCTTCGGCAATGAGTTTGCTCCATTCGAACGCCTGCATACTGACAAAGGCCAATCCCAAAAGCGCGGTTAACAGCATCAGTAAGGCAGTGGACCAGCGCTTTCCCTGATAGCCGCAGTTGACGGCCATCGCCATGGTTCCGCTGCTGGTGATCAGCACAAAGGTCATAATGGCAATCAGGATCAGGGGGATGGAATGACCGGCAATCGTTAAGGCAAAGACCTCGCTGGTTGGTGGCCAGATGTCAGTCGTGGTCATGCGGACCGACATATAGCCCACCAGAAAACAGCCGAACACAAAGGTGTCGCTGAGCAGAAAAATCCACATCATGGTTTTGTTTGCCGAGACGTGAAATGCCGCACGATCGCCGGCATAGTCGTTGATGACCCCTGTCCAACCTGTTTGGCTGCCCAGGGTTGGCGTCCGGGATGGTTGGGTTTCACTCATAATCAAGACCTCTCGTTCTGCCGGCTGTGCGGATCAGGTTAATCGCAGTAAGCCCAGCAGAAACAGCCAGATGAATAACAGGAAATGCCAGTACCGTGCGCAGAGCTGCAACCATAAATGCAGGTTGTCCCTTTGCCCCCGCCAGACCTGATACACCACTACACCCAGGGCCAGAACCCCACCGATTATGTGCAGTGCATGCAGGCCGGTCAGGAGATAAAAAAAGCTGTTAGCCGGGTTGGCCAGCACGCCCTGGTTGATCTTGACCAGCGCCTGCCAGGCCCATAACTGTGCGAGAATAAAGCCGAGCGTAAAACAGACCGCCATTATCAGCTCGGTCTGGCAGGCGGCAAGGGCAGGCAGCAAACGGGCTTTACGGCCGGCAAGGTGCATGGCCACACAGCCCAGTACCAGCAGTGATGTGCTCAGCATCAGTTGCCACGGCTCGTTGAGCGCTTGCCAGTCACTCAGCGTGTGGCGGATGTAATAGGCCACGGTAAACAAGAAAAACAAAGCACCGATAACCCCCATGAGTACCCACAAACCGGTCGAGGCAATCGCATAGGTGCTGGCAGGCTGGTAGTGGGCATTCGGGGCCGGACTCAGGTTGCCCGACGCCAGTGTCGAGAGTGCAGGCTTACGGCTCATGTTTCGGACTCCTCAGGCTCGCTGTCGGGCATATCCGTCGCGATATCGTCGGGCGGCTGGTTCTGAGGCAGATAATCTTCTTTGGCGCCGGGCACGCTGAAATCATAGGCCCAGCGATACACCACAGGGAGCTCATCGCCCCAGTTGCCATGTTTAGGTGGCGTATCAGGGGTTTGCCACTCCAGTGAGGTGGCACGCCAGGGATTGCCGCCCACAGCTTGTTCATGACGCCAGCTCCAGTACATGTTGAAGATAAACAGCAGTTGCGCCGCTCCGACAATCAGGGCCGCGATGGTAATGAAGGCATTGAGGTGCTGCGCCGATTCGGGAATAAAACTGTAGTCTTCCCAGGCGAAATAGCGCCTTGGCATCCCCATAACACCGAGATAGTGCATAGGAAAATAAATGGCGTAAGTCCCCAGAAACGTAAACCAGAAATGGATATGGCCCATGGTGTTGTTCAGCATTCTGCCGGTGACTTTGGGATACCAGTGATAGAGCCCGCCGAAAATCGCCAGGATCGGTGATACGCCCATCACCATGTGGAAATGGGCCACCACAAAATAGGTGTCCGACAAGGGAATATCGACCACCACATTGCCCAGAAACAAACCGGTTAAGCCACCGATGACAAAGGTGCTGATGAAGGCCAGAGCGAACAGCATAGGCAGCGTGAGATGAATGTCACCTTTCCAGAGCGTAAACAGCCAGTTGTAGACTTTAATCGCGGTCGGAACAGCGATCACCAGCGTGGTGATGGCAAAGAAAAAGCCGAAGTACGGGTTCATACCGCTGACATACATATGGTGCGCCCAAACGACAAAGCTCAGTACCCCTATGGCCAGAATCGCCCATACCATCATCTTGTAACCGAAGATGTTTTTGCGGGCATGAATGCTGATTAAGTCCGACACTATGCCAAAGGCAGGCAAGGCGACTATGTAGACTTCAGGATGACCAAAGAACCAGAACAGGTGCTGGAACAGGATAGGGCTGCCGCCGCCGTGCTCGGTAAGCTGTCCCATGGATATCACGGCAGGCATAAAGAAACTGGTGCCGAGCAGTTTATCGAACAGCATCATCACCGCACTGACAAACAGGGCAGGGAAGGCCAGCAAAGCCATGGCTGAGGCGGTAAAAATACCCCAGACGGTCAGAGGCATGCGCAGCAGCGTCATGCCCCGGGTCCGCGCCTGCAGCACAGTGGTGACATAATTCAGCCCGCCCATGGTGGCGGCGACGATAAACACCGCCAGCGATATCAGCATCAGCACAATGCCCCAGTCGGTGCCGGGTGTGCCGGGCAAAATGGCCTGCGGCGGATAAAGGGTCCAGCCGGCGCCGGTTGGCCCGCCGGTGACAAAGAAACTGGCCAGTAAGATCAGTGAAGCCAGCAGATAAAACCAGTAACTGAGCATATTCAGAAAAGGGAAAACCATGTCTCTGGCACCCACCATTAACGGAATCAGATAGTTACCGAATCCGCCCAAAAACAAAGCTGTCAGCAGGTAGACCACCATGATCATGCCGTGCATGGTCATAGACTGGTAATAGGTATTGGCATCAATGAAATCGAAGGTGCCGGGAAAGCCCAGCTGCAGGCGCATAATCCAGGACATGACCAAGGCAATCAGGCCCATAAAAATGGCGGTCAGAGAATACTGAATGGCAATGACCTTATGATCCTGGCTCCAGATATACTTGCTCCAGAACGATTGCGAATACCCGGAGCTGTGTTGGTGAGTCTGTGCTGTCATATCTCCTCCCGTCGCGAGCACTATTGCGCCAGAGACTGGATATAAGCGATCAGGGCATCGATTTCCTGATCATTCAAAGTATACGCAGGCATGACCGCAGGGTAGCCTTTTACCAGTTCGGCTTTGGCATCCAATATGGCCCGTTTCAGATAAGCTTCATCGGCCTGAAGCTGTGTATCATCCGACAGGGTTCTTGTATTGCCGTACAGCCCTTGCCAGGTCGGTCCGATGCCGGTCTTGCCGTCGCTGCTGTGGCAGGCGATACAGCCGTTGACTTGCGATAACGTCTCGCCCATCGCAATCAGATCGGCTTGTGAGAGTGCCTCGCCACTCGCGGTCGTGTCTGCGGGGCGCTGGGTTTGGGCAAACGTCGGCTGTGCGGCCAGCCAGCGACCAAACTCTGCTTCGTCTTCAACCACAACACGCCCGCGCATATTGAAATGCCCGACACCACAGAGTTCGGCACAAAGAATGTCAAACTGTCCGCGCTCAGTGGGTCTGACCCAGAAATGGGTGACGGTGCCGGGAACCAGATCCATTTTTGCCCGGAACTGGGGCACGTTGAAATCATGGAGGACGTCTTTGGATCGCAGCAGCACTTTGTAGGGCGCGTAAAGGGGCAAGTGCAGCTCGGGCAACAGAATTATCCGATCATCTGCACCGGCAGGATCATCCGGGTCAATGCCTAACGGGTTGGTACTGGACACAAACCGGGTGTCACTTTTGCCCAGCTGAGCGTCATCACCGGGAAAACGGAATCGCCAGCGCCACTGCTCACCGACGACTTCGACAATCCGTGCCTCATCAGGCACGCTGACAAATTGCCCGTACACCACCAAGCCCGGGGCCAGTAAAGCGATAATGCCGACAGAGGTAATGCCGATCAGCCAGGCTTCCAGCTTTTTGCTGTCGGGCTGAAACTGGGACTGGCGGCCGGGTTTATGTCTGAAGCGAATGACCAGCCAGGCAAGCACCAGGTTCAGAACGATAAAAAACGCTCCGGTAATGATGAGAGTCAGGTGCAGCGCATTATCTATCTCCCCCCAATTTGACGCAGCAGGCGTCAGCCACCAAGGGCTGTAAATATGGAAGGCAATGGAAGCAACGACAATAATGATCAGGGCAATGGCTATTGCCATATATCACCTTTTACCGAAATTGGTCGCATCCATGAGAGGAACAAAAATCGGTAACCCGAACCCTGAAAGTCAAACAGTATTGTTGCCCGCGCAGTGAAGGCTTTATACACAGCTGCCAGCCAGAAAAATGACAAAGTGGCTGTGTTTGATAGTCATATTGATTAAAAGCTTAGTGGACATCACCATGCTGTGCGAGTGATCTGAGGGCTTTCTCTGCAGACGGTTCGTAAATGAGAAAGCTGGGTTTCACCGAAAAATGTCTTACTATGAGAGAGGTTATTCAGGCACAATCGCCTGATAGTCAATAAGATAAGCTTTCCCAAAAATGAGGAGGGGATGTGGCTGGTGCAAGTTTGTTAACCTTGCTGGATGATATTGCAACCGTACTCGATGACGTTGCCGTAATGAGTAAGGTCGCGGCCCGGAAAACCGCCGGGGTGCTGGGGGACGATCTGGCCCTGAATGCCCAGCAGGTGGCCGGGGTAAGAGCAGAACGAGAAATCCCGGTTGTGTGGGCGGTGGCAAAAGGTTCGTTTAAAAATAAGTTGATCCTGGTGCCGGCGGCCCTGTTAATCAGTGCTGTTGCACCCTGGCTCATCGTGCCATTGCTGCTGACTGGCGGTTTGTTTTTGTGTTTTGAAGGTGCAGAAAAAGTCATTCACAAACTCACTCATGATGATGCAGAAGAAGAGCTGAAAGATCACGATCAACTGCCCGATGGCATGGATATTGATGAATACGAGCAGAACAAGATAAAAGGAGCAATCAGAACCGATTTTATTCTGTCAGCCGAAATTATCGTGATTGCATTAGGCACCGTTCAGGGCATGTCTTTGATGACGCAATTGCTGGTAGTCAGCCTGATTGCCCTGACCATGACAGTGGGCGTTTATGGCTTAGTGGCAGGGATTGTCAAACTTGATGATGCTGGCTTTTATCTGGTGAAGCAGCATCAGGAGAAGAGCCTGTTGCACCGTTTTGGTCAGCTGTTGATCGCCGCCGCGCCTAAGCTGATGAAGTTACTGGCCGTTGTCGGCACCATCGCCATGTTTTTGGTCGGCGGCGGTATCGTGGTTCACAGTATTCCCGATTCGCATCACTGGCTGGTGGTTTTAACTGAGCGGTTGCAAGCTCTGCCCGGTGCATCATGGCTGGTGCCCATGATGACCAACCTGATAGTCGGTATCGTTGCGGGCCTGCTGGTACTGGCTGTCATTTCGGCCTGGCAGCGTTTGCGCGGTAATCAGGCAGCATAAATCATTGACTTAAGGTATGCTGATGTCAGCTTGAGATGTAAGTATAAGAATGAATATGACGAAAAAGCCAAGACGCAGACCTTTTGTGATGCTGAACCGCCTGCCTTTGCTGGCGGTTCTGTTTTTCCCCGGTATCACAGCCGCCAGCAGTGAGCCGGGAACCGCAACAGTACAGGGAGCGGTATCATCCCAGAACACTGCCTCAGTGCTGGCAGATGCATTCGAACAGTCAGCCCAACTGTGGCGGCGAGATGCTATCGCTTATGCCCGGTTGCCCAGCCGTGATGATATCGGCCAGATACTCACTACCTACGGGTTAGATGCGGCAGGAAAACCGGTTCCTGTCTCACAGCAAGACATTGTTCAGGAAAGTGTTGTTGTCCGTGATATGCAGCCATTGGTCGGGGCGGTTTATCACGAATATCTGATGACCAAAACCGCCTGGTTCGAACAATACGGCATGATGCCAGATACGCTGTCATTCCACAGTTATCAGTCGTTGCGTCAGGTACAGGTATTGACCGTGGATGCACAGCTAGTGTCAGCACTTGGCAGCCTGGACGGTAAATCTGTCGAGATAAAAACCAGTGATTTCCCGGCATTAATTGATGCAAACCAAGGTGCAGAGACTGCTCTTTCCACCGTTACCCTGATGTTAGGCGATCGGGTGACAGATGCTGGCGAAGTGATAGCGATAGACACACTGCAACAGCTCTATAGCCTTCAGGGCGATCTCCCTCAAATCTGACAGGAACCAGCCGCAGGGCTGGTTTTTTCATCTTTATCTCCCGCCG
Organism: Photobacterium sp. WH24; assembly: GCF_019204055.1. NCBI lineage: Bacteria > Pseudomonadati > Pseudomonadota > Gammaproteobacteria > Vibrionales > Vibrionaceae > Photobacterium > Photobacterium sp. WH24. The sequence goes on from NZ_JAGSOZ010000024.1 coordinate 20,566, forward strand.
ATACCGCAGCAATGTCACTGTGGTATTTTTTGACTGATCATTTTGAGAATAATTGTTATTATTCTTCCCATTACTTTCCAGAGTGTCGCAGCGACGCTGGTGTGATTACACCAAACGGTAGAAAGGAATGTGCCCCAAAAAGATAATTCAACTTGAATGATAATAGTTATTATTTATTCTAGTATTATTGGCCTGGTAAGAATTTGCGTTTGCTCAAAGTGCAGCAAGCGAGTCCATGATAGTTTGGTGAATGGATGACAACAGTGTTGAATACAAAACAGAGCTCTGAAGCTGACCGCTTTCCCGGCACCATTGCGCGTGCCGTTCAGCCGGAAAATTTGATTCGGTTGTTCAATGATGCGGAGCGTTTGATACCCATAATGAAAGGTGTTTCCGCGCCTGACACCTTGTTTTGTATTAAGCGTGATGGCAACAACGATCAGTTGCTGGCCAGCCTGTATCAGTACTGGCAGCAGAACTATCCGGAAGCTGGGCAGCCTTACTGGACGACACGTAGTTGGTCTATGCTGACCTGGCAGCCGCTCTATCTGGCTTTTGTCTGTGTTTACAGTGTGCAGTCGGTGCCGCCACTGAGCCGTATCGTTCAGCAATATAACAATGCAGGGTGGGTGGCTGGCTACAGTTTCAGCCAGAATAGCCAATGGTGCGAAGGCAATACCCAGCAGCTGATTCAGTGCGCGGGCCGTGAGCTGGTCGATCTGTATGACGATCTGCGAGAGCAGATGGAACACCATACCCGTATTCGTCCTGGTTTTACCCGCCAGTTACTGGCGGATGCCGTCCTGGCGGTGCTGCTGCGTTACCACAATGCATTACCTGAGAAGATGCCTGCGGACGATGTACCCCAGCATGCCGCTTGGTGGCTGGAAAGTCTTGGCTTGCCCGCCAAGCATATTGAGACCCTGTACCGCTCCGAAGCCGACGGTCAGTGGCAACAACTGCGAGTCAGTTGCTGTATGCATTACCGGCGTGATGATGGCAGCTATTGCGAAAACTGCCCGAAGAATAAACTCTAGGCCTGGTTGTGCCGCACGCGATGCGTTGATCACAATCTTGCAGTGTAAGTCATAAGAAAAACTATGTTTGAACTCAACAACATCCGTGTACACCGTGGTGGGCGCGATATTTTGCGTATCGATCAGCTCACTATCGACAGCGGGGCTTTTACCATGGTGCTGGGCCACAATGGTTCAGGTAAATCAACGCTGGTGAACTTGCTTGCCGGACAAACGGCGCCCGATGAAGGCGACATTCTGCTCAACCAACAGCCACTGACTACGCTGTCTGCCAAAGCGCTGGCACGTGAAGTGGCTTTCCTGCCACAAAAGCTGCCGGACGTTGCCGGCTTGACGGTCAGAGAACTGGTGAAACTGGGGCGCTTTCCCTGGCGCGGCACATTCGGTCGCTGGCAAAAAGATGATGTCGCCATCATTGAAGCAGCCATGCGCAAGACTGGCACCTTACGCTTTGCCGACAATCTGGCCGACCAGCTCTCTGGCGGGGAACGCCAGCGCGCCTGGGTGTCTATGCTGCTGGCCCAGCAGTCACCTGTCCTGATCCTCGATGAGCCGACCTCGGCACTGGATATTCATCATCAGTATCAACTGATGTCTTTGCTGGCAGAGCTGAACCGAGACACAGGCTGTGGCGTAATCGTCATCTTGCACGATCTGAATCTGGCTTTGCGTTTTGCCACGCACGTGGTGGCCCTGAAGCAAGGGCGCATTGCCTTCACCGGCCCGAAAGACGTGTTACTGGATGAACCAAGACTGTCTGCATTGTATGAGACGGACATTAAACTCATTGATCACCCTGTCAATTCAGATCACCTGACTGGCCAGAAAGTTGCTGTGGTGTGTGAATAACAGTGGCACGAAAAACAGAGAAGTTGTCGTTTTATGTTGAATAAATGGTTGAAAAATATGGGCCCAGTGGCGCGAATGAGCAAATGGACTGCCGTGGCAGCCTTGCTGTTCTCCGGTCAGGTGTTTGCTGAGATAACGGTGACCGACAGCCGAGGTGAGCACACACTGACTGAGCAGCCCCAGCGTGTGGTTGTTCTCAACTGGGATCTGGCTGAACAAGTACTGGAACTGGATGTCACTCCTGTTGGTATGCCAAATATCAGTGGCTATCAGGAATGGGTTGTTCAGCCTGCCATACCCGCCGGTGTGGCGGATATCGGCACCCGCACCGAACCGAATCTGGAGAAAATTGCGGAACTGAAACCGGATCTGATCCTGGCTGCCTCACCGCAAAAAGATTTGATCCCCCGCCTTGAAGCTCTGGCACCTGTGTTGTACTACGAAACCTACAGCCAGTCGCTCAGCAGTGCAGAAGCTGCCATTGCGAACTTCCGCCAACTGGCCACAGTCTTTGATCAGGAAGCGCTGGCTGAGCAGAAACTCACGGCCATGTCTGAACGTTTTACTGAACTGAAAAATCAGCTTAATCAGGCGTTTAATGGTGAGTCACCCAGTGTGGTCGCGATGCGATTTGCCAATCAGACCTCTGTGTATATCTATGGCCAGAATTCCACCACTAATTATGCGCTTGAGCAGTTGGGTCTGACACCGGCCATGCCTTTACCTGCCACCGAGTGGGGCATTGTGCAGAAGCGGCTGACCGACCTGCAAAAAGCGGGTAGGAGCTATGTGCTCTACTTCCGGCCTTTCAATGAAGAGAAGCAGTTGCAGCGCTCGGTTATCTGGAATGCCATGCCTTTTGTCCGCGATAAGCACGTAAACAGTGTTGCTTCTGTCTGGAACTATGGCGGGGCCATGTCAATCCGTTATATAGCCGAAGCCATGGCCGACAGCCTGTTTGAAATTGCGCCTGATCAGGATGTGGTTTCCTCCGTTAAGGGCGGGCAGGACTGATTCATGACCCGCTCTTTGTCTTTCTTTCCCATACTGCTGCTGGCCTTGTTGTCAGCCGTTGTTGCCAGTCTTCAGATTGGCTCTGATCTTTCTCTTTCCCGTCAGCTTGCCATAGTCACCGGCACCCAGGCTGAAGAATTTGCCGACATCATGTTTAGCTATGCCCAGCTGCCGCGCCTGGTGATGGCGTTGATGGTGGGCGCTATGCTGGGGCTGGTTGGCAGCCTGATGCAACAACTGACACAAAACGCGCTGACCTCACCGCTGACACTGGGCACCTCTTCCGGCGCCTGGCTGGCGCTGATCATAGTCAACGTCTGGTTCCCTGAGCTGGTGGGTGATCACAGTGCCCTGGCCGCTATGGCGGGTGCCATGCTGTCTCTGTTTCTGGTGATTTTCATTGCCGGGCCGAAAAATATGACGGGGTTGCCCCTAGTGCTGTCGGGCATGGTGGTGAATATTCTGCTTGGCTCAGTGGCAAGCGCTATCATTTTGCTGAACGCGGAATATGCTAAGAACGTCTTTATCTGGGGTGCCGGCGATCTGACTCAGAACGGCTGGGAATCTGTGCAGTGGTTGTTGCCCCGCTTGTCAGTGTCACTCCTGCTGCTGGTGTTTGCGCCGCGCATTCTGACCCTGATGCGTTTGGGTCATCAGGGTGCCACAGCACGTGGTCTGAATGTCGTTCCTGCTTTTATCGTGCTGATGGCAGTCGGCTTGTGGCTGGTGGCCGCGTCTATAACAGTGGTCGGTGTGATAAGCTTTATCGGACTGCTGACGCCAAATATTGCGCGGGCACTGGGTGCCAGAACCCCGAGGTTTGAGCTCACCATGAGTGCTTTGCTCGGGGCGCTGCTCTTAGTGATGACAGATGCCGCCGCCCAGCTGCTCAGCCAGCTGACAGTTGACGCTATTCCGAGTGGCACCACGGCAGCAGCCATCGGTGCGCCGGCCCTGTTGTGGTTCAGTCGGCGTAAGATGAAAGCGCAGGATCAGGTGTCGATAAAACTGCCTCCGAGCCGGGATCGTCTTTCTGCTTTGAGCCTGCCAGCATTGATGCTGACTGTCGCTGGCATACTGTGCCTGACGGCTGTGTTTGTGACTGACGGCCACAGCTGGCATGTCGCGCTGCCAACGGCTTATCAGTGGGAACTCCGCTGGCCGAGGATGCTGACCGCTCTCAGCGCCGGAGTCGGGCTAGCCATTGCGGGCACTGTGCTGCAGCGGTTGATCTACAACCCGCTTGCCAGTCCGGATATTCTGGGGATCTCTGCCGGCGCAACCTTTGCTTTGGTGGGGGCCAGTGTTTTCCTGGGCATGAACATTTTTGCGGTGGGCTCTGTGCTGGCATTTGCTGGCAGTATGCTAGTGCTGGCCGTGTTACTGGTGCTGGGACGCCGTCATCAGTTTGCCCCTTCCAGCCTGATTCTGATCGGTATTGCCCTGACTGCTCTGATCGACGCCTTAGTGCAGTTTGCTCTGGCGAAAGGCACGCAGGACAGCTACAGCATACTGACCTGGCTGGCAGGCTCAACCTACCGGGTGACACAAGGCAAAGCGGTATTTCTGTTCGTTGGGGTGGCCGCCTTGTTCGTGTTCACACTTTCCACCTCGCGCTGGCTGACTCTGATTTCTGCCGGCAGACAGTTTGCGGCTGCTCGTGGTTTGAATGTCCCTGTCAGCAGCGCTTTGTTACTGGGGACTGTGGCTTTATTGTGTGCTCTGGTGACAGCCACTATGGGGCCGGTCGCTTTTGTCGGTTTGCTGGCACCACATATGGCGGTGATGCTGGGTGCCAAGCAGGCCAAAGAGCAGCTCTTAGTGGCGTCACTGGTTGGTGCATCTGTGATGTTAATTGCTGACTGGGTAGGGCAGACTGTGCTGTTCCCGGCTCAAATCGCGGCCGGCACTCTGGTGTCTGTGATAGGCGGCAGTTATTTTCTGTTTTTGCTGATTCGCGGCAGAAGCCGATAGCAATACAGCGCTTCGATTGAGCAGATAAAAAAGCCGGGTTAGCAGCAATGCAACCCGGCTTTTTGTTGTTACCCTTAAACCACCGCCTATGGCGGTGGTGATTGTTTAAAGCCGCCTTCACAGAAGGCGGATTAAGGGATTAACCTTCTATTTCCGCGTTGTGGTAAACGTTCTGCACATCGTCGCAGTCGTTCAGCATGTCGAGGAATTTGTCAAACGTGGCTACATCGTCGCCGGTGACCGGATGCATTGCCTGAGGAACAAAAGTGATTTCTTCCACTTCCATCACCAGATCAGGCATGGCGTCAGACAGGGCATTTTTCACTTTGAAGAATTCAGTGTGCGGTGCGAAAACAGTGATCATGCCGTCTTCCGCTTCGATGTCGGTCACATCTGCATCACCCATGATCAGGGCTTCCATGACGGCTTCTTCGTCATCGCCTTTGAACTGGAATACCGCCTGATGATCGAACATGTGGGCAACAGCACCTGGCGCACCGATTTTCGCGTTGTTCTTCACAAAACACTGGCGAACATCCATGTAGGTACGGTTGTTGTTGTCGGTCAGACAGTCAACGATTACAGAGCAGCCGCCAGGTCCGAAACCTTCGTAGCGTGCCGTTGAAAAATCTTCACCGCCGCCACCGCTTGCTTTATCAATAGCTTTTTCGATCACGTGACTAGGCACCTGATCTTTCTTTGCTTTTTCCATCAGACGGCGCAGAGACAGGTTGCTGTCCGGATCTGTACCGCCGTTTTTGGCGCTCATGTAGATCTCTTTACCGTACTTGGAATAGACCTTGATTTTAGCGCCTTGTGTTTTAGCCATTGAGGCTTTACGAACTTCGAAACTGCGTCCCATGGGGAATCACTCTCTGTAATTGATACTTTCGATATGTAGGGGCTGATTTTATCAGCACGGTCTGTATTTAGGCTAGTGCCTAGTTTCGCATTTACCAGCCGAAACGACAATTTGCCATAATCTGACCTGTGAACACCGGCTATTTTAGCTTGGTTTCCGCCCTTTTAAGGCGAAGAGACTATAAAAATAACCGTTTTGGTGATTAAAAATAGTCCAGATACATGAAAAACACGGTTTATGGCTCAAAAAATAGACATTTGAATGTCTTGGTACTTTACAGTGTGAATTGAGCTGGTATGATTCACCGCACTTACGGAGAGATGGCTGAGTGGTTGAAAGCACCGGTCTTGAAAACCGGCATACGTTAATAGCGTATCTAGGGTTCAAATCCCTATCTCTCCGCCACATTCCATAAAGTTGCTGTTTAACAGCGGTTTTAAAAGAATTGGAGCGGTAGTTCAGTTGGTTAGAATACCGGCCTGTCACGCCGGGGGTCGCGGGTTCGAGTCCCGTCCGCTCCGCCACTACACGAAACCCTAGCCGAAAGGCTGGGGTTTTTTGTATCTAAGCGCCCCCGAAAGTGCTGCGCACTTTGGGTCGCGGGCCGGAATGCCGGACCATCGATTCCCGTCAGTCCGCCACTACAGCGAAGCCTCAGCAGAAAGGCTGGGGTTTTTTTGTATTTAAGCGCCCCCGAAAGTGCTGCGCACTTTGGGTCGCGGGCCGGAATGCCGGACCATCGATTCCCGGTCGTGTGCGACCCCAGCCGTCCGCTCCGCCACTACAACGAAGCCTCAGCAGAAATGCAGGGGTTTTTTGTTATGCATTGAATCTATTTCCGCCCTATGGTCGGATGAGTCCCGGTCGTGTGCGACCTCAGCCGTCCGCCAGCACACCAAGCCTCAGCGGCAATGCTGGGGCTTTTTTGTTTATGTTTCAGATTGATAATCCGTTCTGTGGTCGGATAGCTGAAAACCGGGATGGTGATTTGTGCTGTGGGCAAGCCTCTTCTGTGTCGAAGAGGCTTGTTGGATGTGGAGGAGGTGGTGGCGAAACGATCTCGCGAAATGATTTACAGCTTGAAGCGGCCAACCAGTTGATCAAGTTGCTTCGACAAAGCCTGAAGCTCGCCGCTGGATGCAGTGAGTTCGTTGGCGATGTCGGCGGTCTCTGAGGTTAAATGGTTGATGTCTTCAATATTGCGGTTGATTTCATGTACCACGGAGGATTGCTCTTCCGTTGCGGTGGCCACTTGAATGTTTTGTTCGCTGATTTGATCGATATAGGTGGCGATCTGAGCGAGTGACCCGGTCGCCTGGTTCGCTTGCTCTGCGACATCAGAACCTTGCTGGCGTCCCTGAGAGATAGCGTTGACGGCTCTGGTCGATTCATTCTGCAGTCTGTTGATCACTTCCTGTATCTCTTCGGTCGAACCGGCAGAGCGTGAAGCCAGGGTTCTGACTTCATCGGCAACGACCGCAAAGCCGCGACCCTGTTCACCGGCGCGGGCAGCTTCAATGGCGGCATTCAGCGCCAGCAAATTAGTCTGCTCTGAAATGCTGCGGATAGTATCCAGAATGGCACTGATATCGGTGACCTGGTGCGCGAGCGCTTCAATCACACCGGTAATGTCACCCAAGTCATTGCTCAGCTCGCTCATTTTCTCTCTGGATTGCTCAACCACCTGGCTGCCATCCTGAGCCTGTGTGGTGGCTTCTTTTGCGATATGAGCCGCCTGAGCGGCGTTATTGGCGATTTCATTAACTGTCGCTCCCAGCTCATTAATGGCCGTCGCCACCTGTATGGTTCTGTCTCGCTGCGTTAAGCAGTTGCTTTGTGTCGTCTGGGCTGTCGTCGCGACGGCCTGGGCTGTTTTGGCTAAGTTTCTTGAGCTTTGCGCCACTTCTTCCACAGAACGGTGAATCTTGGTGAAGAAATTATTCAGCGTCTGGCTGATCGCGTTCAGCTCATCGTTACCGTCCAGTTCAATTCTGGTGCTGAGCGCCATGTCCTGTTCAGCCGTTTTAATGGTTTGCTGAAGAATCGCTACCCTTGAGCGCAGGTTCTGAATAATGATGAAAGACACCAGGAAAGAGACGATCAGCGCAACAATGATAATCATCACCAGATTGCGTTGCCCGTCATTGAAACTGCTCTGAGCTTCATTGTTGAAGGTTTCGGCCTGAGTTAACAGGGTATCCAGCAGCGTATTGGTGTCTTGACGCATGACGCCATAATCGACGGCGTACTGGGTGTAATAGCGGTAGGCATCGGACAGATTACCTTTTTCCAGCGCAGCCAGCATGGGGTTGAGATCTGAGGCGATCGTGGCTTCAAAGCGTTGTTGTAATTTCTGCGCTTCCCGGCGTAATTCAGGGTTAATCTGCGCAGCTACCGATTGCTCAATTGCAGCACGCATTTCCGGAATGTCTTCGGTGCGTGTTTCATTGATCCTGGTCTGTACGCCTTTGGCGTCTTTCAGGCCATCAATTTCCTGAAATAACATCATGTCGATCCCCACGCGCATTCTCGGAATGCGTGAAGCGACTTCAGCCATAGCGCGCATTGGCGTGGCAGTATTCATGTAAAGCCGTTCTGACTTTAGCCCTATTTGAGACATGGTCGAATAACTGATTATGCCGACAAGTAATAACATGATGCACGGAAGCAATACCGCGAGTATCAGCTTTGTTCTTAAGGTCAGTGTATTTATTAGCATTGTTATCTCTTATTAACATATCCATAGAATGAAAAGGGGCGGAATAACACTGAGACGTGGGGGAGTTTGCCGGTGTTAGCCTGCCTTTGTAACCCGATGTGAGCGACTTATTGTGTCTTTATTGCCTTGACTGATTTGAATACAGACACGGCTATTATGTCATCGAACATCATTCGTTTATTTATTCATTTCATCAATGTCATTTTGGTTAATTATCTGAGTAAATAAATGAAGTTGGGCTGGAAGTAACACCTTTGGCTATGCACCATCGTTCGAAAGCGGGTATCGGTGCCTTTTTCAAACAGCAGCGACCAGTCAGGTATGATGGAATGTTGCACAAAGACGGGCTTTGTTCTGCCCCCTGACTGCAGGGGGCCGGGTGTTCAGGTTCAGCATGCGGGTGGTAATGACTGCGTATTCTGATCAAATAAATGGCAATACTCAGCGCGCAGGGAAACGGCCATACTGGCGCCGTTCTTCAGATCATGTTGCAATGCTTTTTCACCATCCATCATCAGGCTCAGTTTGTCTATGTCGCCGGAATAGCAGTGAATATACGACAGCGCACCAAGGTATTCCGCCACATTGATCTGCATATTTAACACTGTGCTGCCATCATCCATCGAATCCGGTGTCGCAACCAGCAAGTGCTCAGGGCGTATACCCAGTGTGATGTGATCGCCCGGTCTCACTGTGCTGCCGTCCCTGTTGATAGTGATCTGGTGCTGATCGGCTACAGATACAGTGGTGCTGCAAGCATCAGCGCTGATAACTGTAACCGGAATGAAGTTCATTTTGGGCGAGCCGATAAAGCCTGCCACAAACTGGTTTGCCGGATGGTAGTAGAGATCCAGCGGCGCGCCCACCTGTTCAATACGGCCATCACGCAGCACCACAATTTTGTCGGCCAGCGTCATGGCTTCCACCTGATCATGGGTCACATACACCATGCTGGCAGACAGTGAGCGATGCAGCTCGGCAATCTGGATTCGCATGTCGACCCGCAACTCGGCATCCAGATTGGACAGCGGCTCATCAAACAGGAAAAGCTTAGGGTTGCGGACTATGGCCCGGCCGATTGCCACACGCTGTCGCTGCCCGCCCGACAGCGCCTTGGGCAGTCTGTCGAACAGGTGATCGAGTTTAAGCATCTTACCGGCCAGCTCGACTTTTTCTTTTACTTTGTCTTTGGGTTGATTATCAATATTGAGCGCAAACGCCATGTTTTCCCATACTGTCATCTGCGGGTACAGGGCATAAGACTGAAACACCATGGCGATGCCTCTGTCGGCCGGGGCTTCTCGGGTGACGTCTTCCCCATCAATAAAAATAGTGCCGGACGAGGGCTCCTCAAGGCCTGAAATCATTCGCAGCAACGTGGATTTCCCGCAACCGGACGGGCCGACAAAGGTGACAAATTCTCTGTCATTGATTTCCAGATCGATACCTTTCAGTACTTCGGTCTGGCCGTAGTGTTTTTTGATGTTTCTCAGTTGAATGTGAGCCATGACTATTCCTTAATTCCACCTTGAGTCAGACCTTGAATAAAGGCTTTTGATGCGAGTAAGAATGCGATCAGTGTGGGTGCCATCATGATGATCAGTCCGGCAAACATCATGTGCCACTGGATGGCAAATTCGTTCTGAAACTCCTGCAGTCCCAGCGTTAGCGGATATAAACTGCGATCTTGCAAAAACAGCAGCGGGAAGAGGTACTCGTTCCAGGCACTGACAAAAGACAACAGGGCAACCGTGGCGATGGCAGGCTTGACCAGAGGAAGCACTATCTTCCAGTAAATCTGAAAGGGCAAAGCGCCATCGACCCGCGCCGCCTGCTCAATTTCCGGTGAAAGGTGTTTAAAGAAGGTACTGAGAATAAACACCGCCACAGGCATCATACTGGCCGCCTGCACCAGAATAATTCCCAGCAGTGAGTTGAGCAGATCCAGGCTTTGCACTACCACAAAAAGCGGCGCCATTGCCAGACGCAGCGGCACGATCACCCCGATCATAAAAAGAATGAAAATGGTGCGGTTGCCCCGAAACTCAACCCGGGCCAGCACAAAGGCCGCCATGGTACTGAACAAAACAGCAACCGCGACGGTGCCAACGCTGATAATCAGCGAATTCATAAAGTAACCACTGAAATTGGCCATTTCCCAGGCCGCGGCATAGTTATCAAACTGCCAGCTGTCCGGCAGAGAAAAGGGCGCACGAATCACCTGGCCCAGGCTGCCTTTCATGGAGTTGATAAACGCCAGGCCAAAGGGGATAGCGACCACCAGAGCCCAGGCCAGTAACAGAAACTGCACCAGTACCTGCTCCATTGGGCGAAGTTTGAAAATCCTTTCCATAAGCTGTCCTATCGGTTACGCATATTGCGAAGCGCGAGATAAATGGTGGCCGGTAAAATCAGCACTGATATCACCATACCGATAGCGGCAGCCATGCCAAGGTCGGCAGTGCCGGAGCCGCCGCTGGTGCCAAATGCGGTACGGTACTGAAAGGTGCCTAAAATATCGGTGGAATAATAAGGACCGGCATCCGGGCCCATCAGAATCAGCACGTACTCGGCATTATTGAAGACATCGACCATGGTCAAAATGGTAATCAGCACGAAGGCGGGTGCCAGCACGGGAAAAACCACATGACGGATACATTGCCAGCGGTTGGCGCCGTCCAGTACTGCCGCTTCCAGCAAATCAGCCCGTACGCCCAGAATGGCCGACAGAATCAGCATGATGGAGAAGCCAAGCTTCTGCCAGGACTGAAACAGGGCAATGGTTGGCAGCGCGGTATCGGCTTCTCCCAGAAACATCAGCGGCGAGCTGATCAGATCCCAGTGCATCATCAGCTGATTTAACGGGCCGCGCACGTCAACGATTAACTGACCAAGAAAAGCAACGGCCACGGCCGCCAGCGGATAAGGCATGAAAAACAGCAGTTTATATGCTGATTTACCGGCGGTGTTCCAGCTCAGCAACAGCGCGAAGGTGGTGCCTAATCCCAGAAAAAGACTGATACAAATGGCAAAAAATACAAATGTCTGCTGAAACGCATTCCAGAGCTGGTTGCTCATGTACTCATCGGCGAGCAACTTGGTGAAGTTGTCGAAGCCGACAAAAGTTGCCGGCCCGATTCCCGGCCAGTCGAAGAAGGACAGCACCAGTGTGCCGATTAAAGGTAACAGGTTGAATATCCCGTATAACAGACAGCCGGGGATCAGCAGCAGGGCGTACTGGAGTTTCTCTTTTTGCCGGAAACTCAAACCTTGCGCTTTCTTAACATCGCCGCGCAGCAGCTCAGCGGGCAGATCGTCTGAATAGTCATCAGGGCTAGGGGCGTGTGGCATAACGACTCCGTTTGGGGAAATGGCCTGCCAGAGCAGGCCAACAGAAAAAGGTTACAGGTTCTTCGCTTTAAAACCGTTTTCGATTTCCTGCGTCAGACCCTTGGCATCGACTTTACCTGCCAGAAATTTCTGGTAAGCCGGGCCGACGATTTCCTCATACTGCACGTTAAAAGGCCCCTTCCAGGTCAGGTAGGGTTGCGCGTGCTGTGAAACAAAGCTGGCCGCTTCGGCCTGATATTTCCCCTGGTAGGTAATGCCGTCGGCGTAAGTCGACAGCTCGCCGACATGATCTGCGAACAGCTGGGCGAATGCTTTGGTGGCGGTGAAGGCCAGCAGTTTATCGGCGGCTTCGCGTTTGGCACTGTTGGCATTAACCAGATATGCGCCGTCTGCAAAGGCATAGACTTTGCCGCCGTGCCCCGGAATCGGCATCAGGCCAAGTTCTACACTGGGATCGGTCTGCGCGATAGTCGAGAGTGGCGAGGTGGACCACAAACCATCAATGATCATGGCAGAATCACCCAGCGCGATATTCGCCCGCATTCCGTTATAGTCCTGTGCCGCTGCTGATGGATTAATGTACGGCTGCCAACTGGCGAACGTGTTGGCTACCTGCTGATAACCCTCAGCGGTAAAGGGAGACTGACGGCTGGCGACCTGTTTCATGCCTTCACCGGACAGACCGGCTTCCAGTCCGGCGCTCATCATCGCCAGTGCCCAGCCAGCGCGGCCCGGTACTTCCAGCGGGATCACCCGGTTCTCTTTCAGGGTTTTCATCACAGCCACGAACTGCTCAGCTGTTTTGGGCTCGTCGAGGTTCAGCCTGTTGAAAATGGCCTTGTTATAAATAATCTGAACGGTCTGCACCGCAAAGGGCACGCCATAGATCTTACCGTCGGAACCGGTAGCTGCAACCAGAGTGGCTGGCGAAATACCGCTGATATCGACCGTGGCGGGCAGCGGCGCTATCACGCCGGCATTGGCGTACTGATCAATAAATGAAGCGCCGGGACGCCCCTGAAACAGGTCAGGCCCGTTGTCACTCTGCAAGCCCAGTCGTAAACGGGAGTTGTAATCGACGCCCTTGAAAACTTCCACCTTGATGTTGACGTCATCCATGGCTTTCGAGACCGCCTCCCATAGCGGGCGCTCCTGTTTGCGCCAAGTCCAGAGGGTGAGGGTTTCTTCCGCGAATGCAGACATGGGGGTGGCCACCAACAAGCCCAGCAGGGCAGAGATTGCGGTAATTCCTGACTTACGTTTCATATCGCCTTCCTTATGATATTTAGTTTCGGCTGGAAACTAAGTAAAAATGTAGAGAAATTAGCCGCGGATGCAAGGATCAAAATCACAATTATGTTAACAAGAAGATAACAATTATAAGGGTAACCTTGGAATGCATGGTTAAGTTAACAGAGTTAGAAATAAGGGAAATTAAGCCTTGAATTCAGCGGAGAGATTGATTAACAATAAATTCAACACACTAAGTTTCTAATGGAAACTAAATGATTAGAAAGGCACCAAACATCAAACAGGTTAACACCTCTCGCGTTATAGACGTGCTGTGGCGATACCAGAACATTTCCCGCATTGATATTGCAGACCGGCTGGGACTGGATAAATCGACAATTACTAAAATCGTCAGTTCGCTGGCAGAGAAACAACTGATTACTGAAGTGTCCAACCGGAACGGCCCCCCCCAGAGCGGACGGCCAAAGGTGTCTTTGCAACTGAACAAGCAACTCGGTGTTCTGGTTGGCGTAGAGCTAACCGACAGCCAGATCAACCTGTCGGTGCTTAACCTTGCCTGTCAGATCCTGTACCGCAAGATAGTGAGCTATCACCCCGGCACGCAACCGCTTGAGCAACTGGGAGATGTGCTGGCGCCTGTGCTTCGCGAGGTAGAAAGCCGCTGGGGCAAGGTACTGGCTATCGGGCTGGGGATGCCGGGTCTGGTCACACCGGATACCGGGGTCGTCTCTGTTTCCAGCGCCTTTGAGATCTCGCAACCTGTCGCTCTGGCAGAGCGGCTCTCGGCACAACTCGGCTACCCAGTGTACTGCGATAACGACGCCAACTGTGCGGCCTGGGGGCAGATTATGCTGTCGCGGCCACAGGGCAGCGGCAATCTGTTGTACGTGCTGTTCACCTCGCACCACCGTCATGACGACAGCCGGCATCTGGGCATAGGGCTGGGGTTCGTACTGAACGGCCAGTTGTTTTACGGTGATGACTGCCTGTCTGGCCAGTTCGATGTCGAAACCGGGCCGCACCAGAGCCCGGTGAGCGAGCCTGAGATACTGGCCCAGTTTGTTGATAAATTAGCCACCTTAGGCCGGTTGCTTAATGTGCACCAGATTGTTTTTGGTGGCGAAGTTGAGCCCTATGTCAGGGACATTGAACGGCTGATTCACGCCAATTTGGCCGCATTCAAAGGCCATCAGACCTGGCAACCGGCCACAGAGATTTCGACACTGGGTACGCAAGCCGTATCGGCGGGCGCTGCCGCTCTGGCATGGAGTAAAATCACTTCGTCAGACTTGGTGTTGTTCGAGGTACTGGACGCTCAGCGCATTTTATCGTAAGGACGCAATATGACCCCGGATTTCAGCCAGCTCTTTCCGCAGCCAGCAACCCTTAAACTGGATCACAGTGCAGCGCGGACCGACTACAGCGCCTTGCTTGCCGTGATCCCTACTACGGTGGCGCAGGTGATCCCCTCGCCGAGCGTGAGCTATCGGCAGGATGACAGTCTGCCAGGTCAGGGCTTTGTGATTCGGATAGCCGCCAGCGGGATTGAAATCGCCATGGCAGACGAGCCCGGCCGCCTGTATGCGCACTATTGCCTGGCACAGCTCATCGAGCTTTGTCACGGCCAGGTGCCATCACTGACTATTAGCGATCAGCCTGCGTTTGCCAAACGCGGGGTCATTGTCGATATCAGCCGCGACAAAGTACCGACCATGGCGGCCTTGTTTAAGCTGGTGGACTTCTGGTCGGCATTGCGAATCAACCAGTTACAACTGTACACCGAGCACACTTTCGCCTATCCGCAGCATCAGGCCGTATGGCAGGATTATTCGCCGATGACAGCCGAAGAGATCCAGGCGCTGGATCGCTATTGCCGGGAGCGGGGCATAGAGCTGATCCCTAATCAGGCCACCTTCGGGCACATGGAAAAGTGGCTGTGCCATCCGCAATACCGGCACCTCGCTGAGCAGACAACCGGCTTTTATGATCATCGGGGCGACTTCCGGCCAGAATCCTTTGGCCTGAACCCTCTTAGTGACAGTGTCACTGAGTTTATTGCTGGCTTACTCGATACCCTGTTGCCGAATTTCTCGTCCGATACCCTGAACCTGAACTTTGATGAAACCATGGATCTCGGCGCAGGGGCTAGCCAGCAGGCCTGTGAGCAGCAGGGCAAAGGACAGGTTTACCTCAATTACCTCAAGAAAGTGTTGGATCTTGCCCATGCAAGGGGCAAATCCTGCCAGATTTTCAGTGATATGCTGTTTCAATACCCGGACATTTTGCCCCATCTGCCAGGCGATCTGGAGTTGCTGAACTGGGGCTATGAAGAAGATCATCCTTACGATGACGAGCACCGGCAGCTGGCTGAGTTTGGCTACCCGTTTCAGGTGGTGGTATCGACCAACACCTTTGCCTCAGTGGCTGGCCGGGGGCAGGCCGCCAGAGTGCACATGCGCCGGGCCGCTGAATCGGCCCTGAAATACGGCGCCTGTGGTTATCAGATTTCCGAATGGGGCGATATGGGCCACGCGCAGCAACATTTCACCGCCTTACCCGGTTATGTGTTCGGCGCCGCCATGGCCTGGGATCCGCATCGCCATGCCAGTGTGAACGCCGGGCTGTTAGTTTGCACTCACTTTGGGCAAGCCTACACGCAGGCACTGCCTTTGATAGATCGCCTGCAGGATGCCTATCTCACCAGCGGCGTGGTCACGCCGAACTGCGCCTTCTATGGCCCGTTCGTGTTTGACCAGCGCTCAGGCCGCCATATCCGCCGCGCCGAGATCGCCAGCGCCGAGCAGATTGCCGAGGCAATGGACGATGTATCCAGCCTGAAAGCCGACATCGCCGGACTGCCCGCTTCCGCACTGCAAGCCGAGATGTTATGGACGGCAGACTGCATGCTGCTGGCCAGTCAGATCGCCCTGAGCTACGCCAACGCCGGGCATCGTGATATCACCGCTTTACCGCAGCAAGAAAAAGCCCGCATTCTGGACAAACTCGCCCTGGTTGAAGAGGCCTACGCCGATCTGTGGTTGCTACATTACCGCCCCGGCGGTCTGCGGCAAAGTGCCTCGCGGTTGGGGTATTTGCGGGAGTTGTGTGCAGATAAAACAGGGCAATAAGCCAAATCGCCACCTCTTAGTGAGCCATTTTGCACTGTTCAATGAACCGGTTATTTTCGCTGTCAAAACTTGGTAGAATTATATTGGTTGAATAAATGCTGTTAGAACAATAGCCTATATTTAGGGTGTTCCCCGTGAGTACGGGGATGAACCGTTATCGAGCGCTATTCTCAGTATTATAGTGCCGTGTTCCCCGTGAGTACGGGGATGAACCGTCGTACTTCCCGCTCATTCCGCTGCCTTCCAGCGTGTTCCCCGTGAGTACGGGGATGAACCGAAAGAGCAAAGTTCCCTTGTAACGCTCGACCTGTGTTCCCCGTGAGTACGGGGATGAACCGTTGAATCGACAATTTTGTCGCGGCCCTGGCGGGTGTTCCCCGTGAGTACGGGGATGAACCGATATCTTTGATTTTCTCCTGGTTGTTAATGTTGTGTTCCCCGTGAGTACGGGGATGAACCGTTTTAGAGGCGGAGATTGCCGCTGCATCAAATGTGTTCCCCGTGAGTACGGGGATGAACCGTTATCAACCTGTCGCAAGGTGGCGGCAGTGAAGTGTTCCCCGTGAGTACGGGGATGAACCGCTGGAGCAATGGCGGCGACCCATGGAACGCAGGTGTTCCCCGTGAGTACGGGGATGAACCGGGATGAGGTTTTTATGGCAGTCACAATCAGGAGTGTTCCCCGTGAGTACGGGGATGAACCGCGGTGCCAGGCTAACACTCTGCCGCTGTCCTGGTGTTCCCCGTGAGTACGGGGATGAACCGTTTGTTCACTGATTCTCTTCTGGGTCTGACAAGTGTTCCCCGTGAGTACGGGGATGAACCGGCGGCTATCCGTCTTCTGGTTTAAATCTTTTTGTGTTCCCCGTGAGTACGGGGATGAACCGGGGGCCATTCTAGATCAGTGCGGGTTCAATAGGTGTTCCCCGTGAGTACGGGGATGAACCGAGCTGGTTAGTGTACGAATGCTGTCTACATGTAGTGTTCCCCGTGAGTACGGGGATGAACCGCGATATCTGCAGCTTTTTGCTGAGAAAATCCCGTGTTCCCCGTGAGTACGGGGATGAACCGGTCGCCAGCTGAATTTTCTCACCTGAGCCGGTGTGTTCCCCGTGAGTACGGGGATGAACCGTGTGCAAGGATTAATGGAGTTAAATCCTTGTTGTGTTCCCCGTGAGTACGGGGATGAACCGAACACCTGCCCCGTACCAATCGCATCGATGTTGTGTTCCCCGTGAGTACGGGGATGAACCGTCACCACGCAAACAGGTGAGATTAAGCTCAAGGTGTTCCCCGTGAGTACGGGGATGAACCGACAATCAGCCAGGTGCATGGGGTCAGCCACAGGTGTTCCCCGTGAGTACGGGGATGAACCGCCTGAAATACTTGAGCTTGCTGGTATTCTTGGGTGTCCCCCGTACGTACGGGGATGACGAAAACAACACTCCTGCACGTTCTGTGTCGGTGCGGGCCCAGATTCCTTTTGCATTGATAAGGATTGATTTCACACCGTTGACTTTCATAGTTGAATCACAGTATTCATCTGATTTCATTTGTATAGTTCGGCTTAAGATGATTGATTGTGGTGCGGTGATGCCAACTTATTTTCAGTACTGGGGAAAAGCCAAACGCGATCCGAAACAGCCCGGTGCGGATTATCATTTACTGCCGTACCACTGCCTGGATGTTGCCGCGGTCGGTTACCTGTTGATGGATCCGAACAAGCCGCTCACACGGGACTTAGCCGATTTTCTGGAAATCACCCCCGAACAATTGTGTGCCATCTGGACTTTTTGTCTGGCACTGCACGATTTGGGCAAATTCGCGGCGGCGTTTCAGCAGCTCTCTCCTGCTGGCTATAAAGCGATGCGGAATTCGAAACGTGTGAAGTGCTATGACAGTAAAGCGTTTCGTCATGACCGGATGGGATATTACGTCTGGCTTCAATGTGAATCCACGGTGCTTCCCAAACTATTACAAAGTAGAAAGCTATCACTCGATGAGGAGGAATACTTTGCCGATAGCTTGCTGGTTTTAATGGATTGTGTTTTGGGACACCATGGATTACCGATAAGTCAAAAATCGCCTGATTCCACAGAAGCTTTTACAGAGAATCATAATATTGACGATGCGGCGAATTTTTCTTCAGATCTAACAGAGCTATTTAGGACGACATGGCCAGTCGACAAAATGCTATCTGAAGAATGGCGCAGGCGTCTGAAGTTGGTTAGCTGGCAATTTGCAGGACTGGCCGTACTGGCCGACTGGATTGGTTCTGATCAGAATTTTTTCAAATACTGTGACGAACCAGTGCCACTGAGTAATTACTGGTCAGAGGCATTATCTCACGCCCAAAAAGCGCTCGCCAATACCGATCTGAACCAGCAACCGCAAATAAGGCCTTTCCTTTCAGTTCAAGAACATTTCGGTTTTGATCCAACACCATTGCAGGCGTGGGCAGAAACTGTCCCCATTTGTCAGTCGCCACAGCTCTTTATTCTGGAAGATGTCACCGGTGCCGGGAAAACGGAAGCGGCACTCACGCTGACCCATCGCCTGATGCAGTCGGGCGTGGCCGATGGTTTCTATTTTGGTCTGCCGACGATGGCAACATCTAACGCGATGTTCGATCGGGTTGCTGATCACTACCTCCAGATGCTGGCGCTGGAAGACGGGCAGCAACCCAGCATTGTGCTGGCACATGGTGCCCGGGAGATGAACGAACGCTTCCGGGACGCGGTGCTCGTTTCTGGCCCGGCTGATGCCGACTATGATCGCCGCGATCACACGGCCACTGCGCAGTGTAACCAGTGGCTGGCGGATTCACGTAAGAAAGCCCTGCTGGCACCGGTCGGTGTCGGCACCATTGATCAGGTGTTGCTGGCTGTATTGCCCCGGCGTCATCAGTCGCTGCGTTTACTGGGGTTGAACCGGAAAATCCTGATCTTTGATGAAGTCCATGCCGCCGATGAATACATGTTCGAACTGCTGGAAAGCCTGCTGGCGCTGCATTTTCATCAGGGTGGTTCGGTGATTTTGCTGACGGCGACGTTGTCACAAAAGCAGCGTCAGCGCCTGAGCAATGCCTGGCTGAAAGCGGCTGAACTGCCTAGCCGGCCATTGCGGAGCACTGACTTTCCGCTGGCGACGTACATCACGGCAGACCCGGAAGCTCCTGTGGCGGAGCAAGCACTGGCAAGCCGCGCTTCGGTGAGCCGGGAAGTGACCGTTGTTCATCGGACAAGTTTCGGCGATTGCCTGCAAACCCTGTTTCGTGCCGTCGAGGCCGGACAGTGCGTGGTGTGGGTGCGCAATACGGTGAATGATGCACTGGAAGCGTTTGAAGCGGTGCGCAGCCGAATGGCGAATCCGGACGACTGTCTGTTGTTCCACAGCCGCTTTGTGCTGGCCGATCGCAAGGTGAAAGAAGATCTGGTGCTGGCAACGTTTGGCAAAAAGGCTAACGCAGCTGATCGCCGGGGCAAAGTGCTGATTGCCACTCAGGTTTTTCAGGAAAGTTTAGACGCTGATGCCGACGTGATGATCTCCGATCTCTGCCCGATTGACGATCTGATTCAGCGTACCGGGCGTTTACATCGCCATACCCGGAATGCATCGGGTGAATATCAGCAAGATTGCCAAGATGCCCGACAGCCGCCTGTGCTCTATCTCCATGCGCCGGATTGGGACGACACACCCGAAGCCGACTGGCTGAGCCGGGGTTTTCAGCAAACCCAGTTTGTGTATCGCTCGCCCGGCCGCTTATGGCTGGGGTTACGCAAGCTGCGTCAGTTGGGCGCGATTCGTATGCCGACTGACGCCCGTGAGCTGATTGAATCTGTTTACAGTGACGCATCGCTGGCACAGATCCCGCCCTCCATGCAATTCATGGAAGACGAGCATTATGCGAAAGCAAGAGGTGTTCGTGAGAAGGCGAAATCTGTGCTGATTGACTGGCAGCAATATGGTTATTGTTTGGAAAGCGCGGATAATTGGATTAACGAGAGCAGGGTAGAAATTAGTACTCGTTACAGTGATAGGGAAACGGTCGAGGTGCTGCTTGTCCGAGAATCGTCTGAAGGAATACTGGTTCCCTGGGTGGATGACGATCGTTTTGCCATCGCACTCAGCACTATCAAAGTGGCAAAAAACACCTATGCCGACAAACTGGCACCGATTCCCGAACATCTGCAACCTGCCGTAGAAGCGCTGCAACAGTGCTACCGGCAGATTCAATTCATGACGGTCTGGCTGCCGGAGCAAGACCCGAATTTTACTTATCACGCAACAACAGGTTTTTGTGAACGTCAGACACAGGAGGTGTGATGAACTTAGTGCACGATGCATGGCTGCCATTCAGGCTTCAAGATGGGAGTGAAAAGGTGCTTCCTATCACGGCCATTTGTAACTCTGAGGTAGTAGATTTCGCTTTACCAAGGGCTGATTTTCAGGGGGCGGCGTATCAGTTTGCCATTGGGCTGTTGCAAACTGTTTTCGCACCGAAAGATAAAAACCAATGGTGGGAATATTTTTCAACACCACCATCTACTGAGATGTTACAAGATGCGTTGAATCGGGTGGAGCATGCATTTAACACGACCGGTGATGGCCCTCTGTTTATGCAAGACTTGGATGCATTGGAGGATGCGCCAACTAAATCAGTATCAGCATTGCTGATAGAATCACCTGGAGAGAACACATGTTCTGAAAACAGAGATCATTTCGTTAAGCGTTCTGAAAGTGCTGTGATGTCATTAGAAATGGCAGTAATGGCATTGTTTACATTACAGTTACAACCCCCGACTAATAGAGGTTGTAAGGGGGGAAGAAAGGGGCTTCGCGGTCTAGGACCATTAACGACAATTATACTCTCTGATAATGACTCTGATTCACTATGGAAAAGTTTATGGTTAAATGTGATGAGCCGTGACTTTGTTCAACATCAACCTATTGATGATTTCAATAACATCTTCCCGTGGTTGAAAAAAACTGCTGATAGTAGGCCCGATGCTAAGAAAAACTTTAATCAATTGTATCCGAATGATGCACATCCTTTACATGTTTATTGGGGAATGCCTTGTCGGGTTCGGTTGATTAATGAATCTATACAGACAAATTGTGATATTTCGGGTAGGGAAAAAGAAAATGTTGTTCGTGAGTGTAAAATAAAACCTTATGGTAATTCATATTCTGCTGAGTGGCGACATTGGCTATCACCTTATCAAGATGTAGTTTCTGATGATGGGTTGCAGCCTGTAAGGACTTTTTTAAATGAGTTGAATTATAGTTACTGGTGTAATTTTGTTTTTGTAGATGATGTAGGTAAAACCAAGTGTGCTGAGACAGTCAGTCATTACTATAGCCTAATACGAAGGCGATCAGGCTTGAATCATAAACCCCGGTTATGGGTTTTTGGTTATGAAATTGACAAGAAAAAATCAGCGAAAGTCAATGGATGGTTTTCACATGAAATGCCGATATTTTCTCTGCAAAATAAGGAGCAAGGGAAAATTTGTGACATTGTCAGAGACATGATTGATTTAACAAAGGATATGTGGCAGTACACGGAAAAGATAATCTCTTATGTTTTATACGGAGTTCAAGATAAAAAAAAGGGAGATAAGAAAGAATATTTATATCCAAAGCTTCTCAAAAACGTTTCATCTTTTAATGCTGAATTTTGGCATAGAAGTGAATGTCACTTTTATGCTGTTGTACAGCAAGTGGTTGAAAGTACAGCGGGGAGTGATGTTTATTTAACGCCTGAAAATGCGAAATATTGGTTATCATCATTGCGAAGAATCTGTATGGATTTATTTGATGAATATGCATTATCTGAGTCTGTAGAAGTGCGATCTATGGAAAAACGCATGAAAGCTCGCCTTGCTTTGGATAAATATCTTTCTGCTCCTGGTAGCAGTAATAAAATTAATGATTTCGTCTTTAATTATCAAATTTAGCTCGACAGGGAGGTTGTTTGATGGACAAAGAAATAAAAAATGTTGTGCATCGCTGGTGGCAGAGTATGTATCTGCCACCCGCACAGCTTCAGGAAAAGGGCATTGCCCCGGCTCCCAGCGGTCAAAAGGCACAGCTGAAGCGCTGTGAGTCGGCTGATGCAGCCATGATGTCACCCGGTTTTCGGGTGCTCTGGGAACGGTTGCCGGAAGATATTCAGGCGCCAGAGAACGCGGAATCTTATGAATGCTGGGCGACAATTGCTGCGGCTTTGGTGCATGTGAAAACGGAAACCAGCATCAATCTTGCCACGGCGGCAGGCATGAAAGGTGAAGGGGATAAATCCGTGGTGAGTGAACTGCGTTTTGCTCAGTTGCAGAGCGCTAAAACACCGGATGAGTTTTTGCGCCGTCTGCGCCGGACCTTGCAGCAGGTGGGCGGCCAAGTGTCCGTGATCAAACTCGCAGAAGATATTGAGCACTGGTATCGGGAACATACGGGTTTTCGCCCGCGCCAAGCCGATAAACGCATCAGCGTGAAATGGGCAATGGACTATTACCGCGCCGCCTCAGGCAAATAAATCAAATTCAGAAAGGGACCACATCATGAGCCAATTTATTCAGTTACACCTGCTGACCTCTTATGCGCCATCCAACCTCAATCGAGACGACTTAGGTCGCCCGAAGACCGCTAAAATGGGCGGGTTTGATCGTCTGCGTGTCAGTTCCCAAAGTCTGAAGCGTCACTGGCGCACCTCTGATCTGTTTGAGCAAGCGATGCAGGGAGAACTGGGCATTCGCACGAAACGATTCGGTCATCAGATTTTTGAAGCCCTGACGGTGGGCGGTGTGAAAGAAAAAGACGCCAAAGCCTGGGCAAGTTCGATTGCGGGTGTATTCGGTAAAGGGAAAAAAGATGCGCTTGAAATAGAACAGCTTGCCCATATCAGCCCGGCGGAGCAGGATGCGGCCTTGTCGCTGGCTGCGGTGCTGGCGGCTGAAAATCGAGCGCCTAACTCAGATGAGCTGAATTTATTGAAAGCAGAGCAAACCGCGGTTGATATTGCCCTGTTTGGTCGAATGCTAGCCTCTAGTCCGGCGTTTAATGTCGAAGCGGCCTGTCAGGTCGCCCATGCGATTAGTGTGCACAGCGTGGTGGTTGAAGATGATTACTTTACTGCGGTGGATGATCTGAACAGCGGTAAAGCGGATGCTGGTTCCGCGCATATCGGTGAGCAGGGCTTTGCTGCTGCTCTGTTCTACAGTTATATCTGCATTAACAAAACATTGCTGGTTGAAAACCTGGGCGGTGATGAAACACTGGCGAACCGGGCGATTCGTGCGCTGACCGAATCTGCGGTGAAGGTGTCACCAACCGGGAAACAAAACAGCTTTGCTTCCCGTGCGTATGCCAGTTTTGTGCTGGCAGAGAAAGGAGAGCAGCAACCGCGTCAGTTGTCCGTTGCTTTCCTCAAGCCTGTGCAAGAAGATGATCAGGGTGAAGCGGCTGTGGGCGCGCTGGTTGCGCAAGCAGAGAAATTTGATCGCGTGTACGGCGACTGTGCAGATGCACGCTATTCGCTGAGTGCCTTTACCGGAGAAGGTTCACTGGCTGAATTGCTGAGTTTTGTGGCGGAATAAACCGGAGGCAGGATGAAGAACTATTTGGTTTTTCGATTATACGGCCCGTTGGCGAGCTGGGGACAAGCTGCGGTGGGCGGTGACCGCCCGACCGGGATTCAGCCGACCCGTTCAGCAATTCTTGGCTTGTTAGGTGCAGCGCTGGGGATCCGGCGAGAGGATGAAGCCGGGCTGAAAGCGTTGCAGTACAGTGTTGAAGTGGCCGTGAAACAGACCACGCCCAGCACCTTGATGCGGGATTATCACACGGCGCAGGTACCTTCACAGAGCAATAAAGTGGTGCACCGTTCCCGTAAAAGCGAACTCAGTGAAGACAAACTCAATACCGTGCTGTCGAGCCGGGATTACCGCTGTGACGGGCTGTGGATCGTTGCGGTGTCGCTTACCGATAAGGCAAGTATCAGTCTGGTTCAGTTGCAGGCTGCGTTGCTCAAACCGGTATTCACGCTGTGTTTGGGGCGGAAATCTTGTCCGCCAGCCTTACCGCTGATGCCAAAAGTTATCGAAAACCGATCGCTGAAAGATGCGTTGGACACGTCATTTCCGGCTTTGACCCGCTCAGAGAAAGAAGATGCATTCTGGTTGGGTCATACCGGCCGGGTGACCTATTTCTGGGAAGGGGATAAGCATGCGATTGAAGACAAGCGTGTACTGACGGTGCACCCTTGGGATGAACCGGTCCATCGCCAGCGCTGGCAGTTCCGGCAGCGGGCTATGTATCAGTTGTCGGTTTCTGAAGTGGCTGGATCCGAATTGCATGGCTCTGAAGAAACAGGGAAGGAGGATGGGCATGTATCTGTCTAAAGTGACGCTTGCTTCGTCGGGACAGGCTGCGGCGCTGTTTGCCCGGTTCGGCGGCAATGGTGCTTATTCAGGCCATCAGATGTTATGGCAGCTCTTTACACACGCAAGCGATCGCCCTTTCCTGTTCCGGGAAGAAATCGGGTCAGGCGGACGACCTGAATTTTATGTATTGTCTCAGATTGCGCCCACGCAAGATCTGCCGGTTTTTCTGGTTCAGACCAAGGTGTTTTCCCCTCAGATTCAGACCGGACAGCGGCTGGCCTTCAAGTTGCGGGTGAACCCGACCATTTGTGTGACGGACGAACAGGGTAAAAGCCGCCGTCACGATGTGATGATGCATGCGAAATATCAGATAAAGCAGTCCGGTAAAACCGAACGGGAAGCAGAAAAAGCGCTGATGAATGAGGCAGCACAGCAGTGGATCTGCGATGAAAAACGCTTAGCCACCTGGGGTATTCAACTGGATGTGCTACCGGAGATTGAGCGCTATACCCAGCATAAAAGTCAGAAAAAATCTGGCCGCCCGGTTCAGTTCTCTAGTGTGGATTTTCAGGGCATCCTGACGGTCACAGATCCGGAACGTTTCCTGGCTCAGTATTCGCAGGGCTTTGGGCGCGCTAAAGCGATGGGGTGCGGGCTGATGCTGATTCGTTCAATTTAGACGAGCTTTCAGGGCCATCATAATCATGGCCCTGTGTTTTGACAGGGAGGTGAAATGGCTTTTATTCCGCTGAAACCGATCCCGATTAAAGATCGCAATTCGATGATTTTTGTCGGGATGGGACGGATAGATGTCCGCGACGGGGCTTTTGTGGTGATCGATGAAGTCAATGGCGAGCGGATGCATATCCCGGTCGGCTCTATCGTGTGCATCATGCTGGAGCCGGGCACGCGGATCAGTCATGCCGCTGTCAAACTGGCCGCCACGACGGGGACTTTGCTGATTTGGGTGGGTGAAGCGGGTGTCCGGCTGTATTCCGTTGGTCAGCCGGGTGGGGCAAGGAGTGACCGTTTACTTTATCAGGCGAAACTGGCTCTGGATCCGGACTTGCGGTTAAAAGTGGTGCGGAAAATGTTTGAACTGCGTTTCGGCGAACCGGCCCCGGAACGGCGCAGTGTGGAACAGTTACGCGGCATTGAAGGTTCCCGCGTGCGGCAGACCTATCAAATGCTGGCAAAGCAGTATGGTGTCGACTGGAAAGGCCGCAATTACGATCCGAACGATTGGGCCAGAGGGGATGTGGTCAATCAATGCATCAGTGCGGCGACGTCCTGTCTGTATGGTGTGACGGAAGCGGCGATTCTGGCTGCCGGTTATGCGCCTGCGATTGGCTTTATTCATACCGGGAAACCGCTGTCATTTGTCTATGATATTGCGGATATTTTGAAGTTTGAAACCGTGGTGCCGATTGCCTTCAAAATTGCTGCGAAACAACCCCGATCGCCGGATCGGGAAGTCCGGCTGGCCTGTCGCGAACTCTTTCGTTCCGACAAGGTGCTGAGGCGGTTGATTCCATTGATCGAGGAGGTGTTGAGTGCTGGGGAAATTGAACCACCACTGCCGCCGGAAGATGCACAGCCGCCAGCAATTCCTGAGCCGAAGTCGATTGGCGATGCCGGACACAGGAGTAAATAGTCATGAGTATGCTGGTGGTTGTCACCGAAGCGGTGCCGCCCAGATTGCGGGGTCGACTGGCCGTTTGGCTGTTAGAAGTGCGCGCCGGTGTGTATGTAGGGGATGTGTCGCGCCGGGTGCGTGAAATGATCTGGGAACAGGTGACTGAACTGGCCGAAGACGGCAATGCCGTGATGAGTTGGGCTACCAATACCGAATCGGGATTTGACTTTCAGACTTACGGCGAAAATCGCCGTGAACCCGTCGATATGGATGGCTTACGCCTCGTACTGTTCAAGCCGGTTGATGCCTCAGATGCGTAGTTTTCAAAGGTGAAAAGTCTGGTAGAATTTTTGAGGTGAAAAAAGTCTATATAGAACAATGATCTAAAATTAGAGTGTTCCCCGTGAGTACGGGGATGAACCGGTTCCATGTCCATTTTCTTAGATTCAAAACCGGTGTTCCCCGTGAGTACGGGGATGAACCGTTAACATAGGAAATGGCATTTTTCAGCATGTTGTGTTCCCCGTGAGTACGGGGATGAACCGTATCGGGCATCACGGCCCCCTTCCTGAGCACCGTGTTCCCCGTGAGTACGGGGATGAACCGCTAAAACGCTCTGTAATCCATTCTAAGCGCCCGTGTTCCCCGTGAGTACGGGGATGAACCGGGCGCGATACTGCTTACCGACCGGAGCGAACGGTGTTCCCCGTGAGTACGGGGATGAACCGGGATGAATGAGTTCACATGTTGGGGTGGGCGAGTGTTCCCCGTGAGTACGGGGATGAACCGTGGCCACGGCCCTCAGTCTCAGCCTTCGCACCGTGTTCCCCGTGAGTACGGGGATGAACCGCGAGCTGTTGTATGAGGCCCGGGTTCCGTATTGTGTTCCCCGTGAGTACGGGGATGAACCGGTATCAAACGGTCTGGCGCGGAAACGGATGGAGTGTTCCCCGTGAGTACGGGGATGAACCGTCCGCCCTCGAACAGGATTTCACCCGCGCCGAGTGTTCCCCGTGAGTACGGGGATGAACCGCCCTTGCTTTTGGTTTCTCTCTACTTCCGATGGTGTTCCCCGTGAGTACGGGGATGAACCGCACAGGGTAAACATCCAGCCACTGAACCAGAAGTGTTCCCCGTGAGTACGGGGATGAACCGTCATTGAGATTATCGAAAATATCATGTTCGAAGTGTTCCCCGTGAGTACGGGGATGAACCGCGCAGGACATACCGGAGGATAGCTGGGCTAAGGTGTTCCCCGTGAGTACGGGGATGAACCGGGAAAAGGCAAAATCTAAGGCGCTGGCCGTGCGTGTTCCCCGTGAGTACGGGGATGAACCGCGGTTCAACTGATGTCGATGCTGTCGCCGTGCGTGTTCCCCGTGAGTACGGGGATGAACCGATCATTGATGAACTTAGGCGACGCAACCCGAAGTGTTCCCCGTGAGTACGGGGATGAACCGGTCGGTGTAAGCCGAACTGCGATTGATAAGGCGTGTTCCCCGTGAGTACGGGGATGAACCGATGCCTATATTTTCACTCTATCGTACTGCCACGTGTTCCCCGTGAGTACGGGGATGAACCGCCCTTTCAGTATCGCCAAAGAGAATTACTGGAGTGTTCCCCGTGAGTACGGGGATGAACCGCAGGTATTCGGGTCAGTGTGGTCAATCCGGATGTGTTCCCCGTGAGTACGGGGATGAACCGCAGGTGTTGATTCCCGGTGAAGGGCTGCGCCCGTGTTCCCCGTGAGTACGGGGATGAACCGTTGATGATCCGTGTTCTAACTGACGATTCACCGTGTTCCCCGTGAGTACGGGGATGAATCGGAAGCTTTCCACATCCGGCCACTGGTTGTCCCGTGTTCCCCGTGAGTACGGGGATGAACCGACGAGCTGAATAAACGACTGGATAATTCCAGAGTGTTCCCCGTGAGTACGGGGATGAACCGTGAGCTCCTGATGCATATGATTATGCTTCTTTGTGTTCCCCGTGAGTACGGGGATGAACCGGATTGGCCACAGGAACTGAGCAGCCCTTCCGAGTGTTCCCCGTGAGTACGGGGATGAACCGCATTCAGAACTCAAAACGGATGGTACTGCGCAGTGTTCCCCGTGAGTACGGGGATGAACCGCCAGCTGCAGTGATGTAGCAACGAAAGTCACGGTGTTCCCCGTGAGTAC
>NZ_JAGSOZ010000025.1:0-42003 GCF_019204055.1 Photobacterium sp. WH24
CCCATATTGAGTTCGATGTTTTCGGCTTCAGTCGTGGTGCTGCTCTGGCGAGACATTTTGTTAATGCCGCGCTTGCCGGCTTGCCGGACTACACCCGGCGTCGTGTTGATAGCAATCCCTGTGGCATCGTTCCCAACCTGCTCGGAACAGAAACGGGTGAATATTTCAATGCATCCCAGGGGTACGAAATCGATCAGACAAGACAGGTGAGTCTTCGTTTTGTTGGTTTATTTGATACCGTCGGCTCTTTCTATTTACCCGGAAATGATGACGAAGGAAACTTTATCCTGTCACTCAAACCAGACTGTGCACAAAAAGTGGTACAACTGTGCGCACACCACGAATACCGGAAGAATTTCCCGCTGACCACGCTGAAAACACACGGCCTGTTACCCGACAATTTTTTTGAAGAGATCTTCCCTGGCGCACATTCGGATGTGGGCGGGGGATATTCATCTGAACAGCAGTATGATAAACAAGGCTTACCCTCACGTTATGGCATGCCAGTGGATTCCACCTTCAACCGTGAACTGGTTAAAACCGAGTCCTATGACGCTGAGTATTATCAGGCTGAGATTGAGTGGAATAAATTTGGTTACAGCTCGCTTGGCACACCGGAATCTTTTATGGAAGATCTCTGCCGGGAAAAAGAGTCGGCCTGGAGTCAACATTGCCTCTCAAAGTATGGGCAATACGGGATCGTTAAAGCGGATGGGCCAAGGTTATATTTCTACCGGCTGCAAGCAGTAAATAATGCAGTTGCCGGCCTGACGCAGGAACGAATGAAACAACAGGCCGAGTTGGCTGGCATTGAATGGAATGAAGTGATCTACCGTAAACCTGAAGACTTCGATGCTGATCCCAATATCCTGAAGCTTTGGGATCGTCTGAAGGATCTTCCATTAGGCGCAATCACACCAGCCCATTGGATTGCTGAGGTGAACCAACATGGTTATCAATGGATTCATCGCCCGCATGATGCCATGATTAATCCGGGTTGCGGTACAGCCTACGAATATCTTGTCAATAATCCTACACGTAACCGGAACGATGAACTGGAAAGGAATGTTTTTAGTAATGGCTAGGACAACATTAGTAATTTTATTGGCGGTATTTACAATTTTGGTGAGTGGATGCTCCCCCCAGTCACCCCAGAGGATAAGTATTGCCAATATAGGTAATGCAGGCAGTACAACGGGTTATCATGGTATCGGACTGATGACCATTCGCGATACCAGTGGCGGCGGTGCCGGGTTTGCCTATGGCGCTGTCAGTGGCTATCCGGGGGCCAGTGCTGACATTGGGGGGATAGGTATTCCTAAGCACATCGAAGGTTATTGGGCAAAAATAGCCGCCAGTGGTGATGCTTTTGAGGCCCATTATAAAATTTCTGCACCAATTGACGCGCAATTGGCAGAGAAAAAAATTCAAGCACTCAATCACTATTATGCAAACTATACCCGCAGGAAAGGGGTCATGCAGGTGGTTGTCGATAGCGAGCGTGTCAGAGTTTTCTATACGCTGAAATGTCATGAACCGTACGATAACTGCACACCTAAAGATAATGCCAATTCCGACGGCTGGGTTGTTCGTGCCCCTCATGATTCAACGGATGTGGTTTTGTTATTTGACGGTAAGGGTGAATCTTCAGATACGCCGTTTCCAGGTTCGCCGTATTATAAAAAATAATCTGATGTGTTCCCCCTATGCGTTAAGGCATAGGGGATCTGATCATGCATTTTCCAAAAGTTGAATTGAAAACATTAATCATGACGAAATGTCAAACCATCGTTTTGTTGCTGACGCTGATTTTTCTGATGTCAGGGTGTTCCCCCCAGTCACCCCAGAGGATAAGTATTGCCAATATAGGCAATGCAGGCAGCACAACCGGTTATCACAGTATCAGGTTGATGACCATTCGCGACACCAGTGGTGGCGGAGCCGGTTTTGCCTATGGTGCTGTGAGCGGTTATCCGGGTGCCAGTGCTGATATCGGCGGTATGGGTATACCTCAGCATCTGGAAGGCTACTGGGTAAAGTATGATCGTGATGAAAACACCAGGGATAAATTTTTTAAAATTTCAACGCCAATCGACGCGCAATTGGCAGAACAAAAAATTAAGACACTCAATCGCTATTATGCAAACTATACCCGCAGACAAGGCGTCATGCAGGTGGTTGTTGATAGCGAGCGCGTCAGAGTGTTTTATACACTGAAATGCTTTGAAACATATAAAGACTGCACTCCTAGAGAAAATGCTGATCCGAATGGCTGGGTCATTCGCTCGCTGGCGGACTCCACGGATGTGGTTCTGTTGTTTGACGGCAAGGGTGAATCATCCGACACCCCGTTCCCCGGTTCGCCGTATGAGGAAAAGTGATGCAATCAGGATCTAATCATTCAGACTGAGATTCGGTTGGATTTCAGCAGCCCGATGCTGGCAGCTTATCAGTGCGGGTACAGAAACCTGTCGGTTTATGATGGTTCCTGGGCGGAGTGGGGACAGCGAGCCGACTTACCCGTAGTTTGAAGTCGCCGGCTCGCTGCTGATTATGGTGGTTATGGCACTATCTGGTAAGCCTGAATCTTAGGCAGTTTCAGGGAGATCAGGGTGGTGAGGACCAAAAAGATGAAAGAGACCCACAGGCAGGCGGACAGCCCTGCAATCTGGAAGATCCAGCCTGACAGCACTGTGCCTATCAGTCTACCCATAGCATTGGCCATGTAGTAGAAGCCGACATCCAGTGATACGCCATCGTCTTTGGCATAGCTGACAATCAGATACGAGTGCAGCGACGAGTTAATTGCAAAGATGGCGCCAAAGAGCATCAGTCCACCGACGATCACCAGTTCCGGCTGCCATTGAATCTGCACCCCGTAAGCGATACCTGCGGTAATGATGGCCAGCAGCAGTGCCCAGCGTGTGGCGGCTTGCCCGTCTGGCACTTTACCTTGTGCTTTTCCTGTCAGTTTTGGTGCAAAGCCCTGCACAAAGCCATAAGCCATTACCCAGGCCGCCATGAAGCCACCGACAGCACTGTGATTCCAGCCAAAGACGGAACCGAGATACACAGGCAGCGCAACCACAAACCAGACGTCTCGCGCCCCGAACAGGAACATACGCGCAGCAGAAAGGATATTGACGCTTTCGGATTTGGAGAACATCTCGGCAAATTTGGGCTTATTTTTCGCTTTGCCCATGTCGGCTTTCAGCGTCAGGATACTGCTGACGAATACCAGCGTCAGCACACCCGCCATTGTCAGCACCGCATTCTGGAACCCTATTACGCTGAGTAGCAGACCGCCGAGGAAGAAGCCAGCGCCCTTCAGGGTGTTTTTTGACCCCGTCATCAGCGCAACCCACTGGTACAGAGCACTTTGTTTGTTGTCAGGCACCAGGGTTTTGATCGCGCTCTTGGCACTCATTTTGTTGAGATCTTTGGCGATCCCGGACATTGCCTGTGCGGCCATTACCCAGGGAATCGTCAGCATGGGATTGGGTACAGCCAGCATCAGCAGGGCAACAATTTGCATGCCAAGGCCAATGTTCATGGTTCGGTTCAGACCCAGTCTGGCACCCAGCCAGCCCCCGACCAGGTTGGTGACTACGCCGAAAAATTCATAGAACAGAAAGAGGGAGGCGATGGCGAGGGTGGAGTAACCCAGCTCGTAAAAGTAGAGTACGACTAACATGCGCAACGCGCCGTCAGTGACAGTGAAATTCCAGTAGTTAAAGGTCACCAGCATATACTGGCGAACCGGCTGGCTGAATTGTGAGAAATATTTAGCAAACATAGACACGACACTCGTATTGTTCGCCGTTTCGGCTGCTGGCTGCGATGCAAAACAGACAGGCGCGAAACGGCGAAACACTGTTTATGGTTGTGACGCTACCTGACGGATGTAATCGACCTGTACCGATTTGGTAAAGGCTCCCGGGCGTAACGCCTGGACGTCTTCAATAATGCGTGACAACGGCCAGCCCATTTCCAGCAGCAGGTGCGCGGCGAGTAAACCGGTGCGGCCTGAGCCACCCATACAGTGCAAAGCAATGTTGCCGCCTTCTGCAATAATTTTATGCAATTGCGGGCTGACTGCCTGCCATTGTGCCGCAAATTCGCTATCAGGCGCGGCATCGTCTTCGATCGGGGTATATGCCCACAGCATGCCAGCTTGTTCAACTAACTGGCCCAAGTCAGCGACCTCTTTGTCAGCCATTTCCTGTTTATTGATGGCGGTGACGACAGCGCGTACCCCTTGTGCTTTCAGCTGGGCCAGGCTGTCTGACAGAGCAACGCCTTTGGTGCCGGGGCAGGGAGTCAGTACCAGTGCGCTGGTATCGGTTACGGGTAAAGTCCAGGTTGGATGTGTCATTGTCATTACTCCCTTAAGCCAGCCCCACTTTACGCACCAGTTCCGCAGTGCGGGTGGCATAACCCATTTCGTTGTCATACCAGGCATAGATTTTCACCATGCGCTTACCCACTACCATGGTTGATAAAGCATCCACTATGGTTGAGCGCTGATCACCTTTATAGTCGATAGAAACCAGCGGGCGATCTTCGTAACCCAAAATGCCTTGCAGTTCACCCTGTGAAGCCTCTTTCAGCAGTTGGTTGACTTCTTCGGCTGTGGTGTCACGTTTGACGTCGAAAATGATGTCAGTTAAAGACGCGTTTGCCAGCGGGACACGCACAGCATGGCCGTTAATTTTGCCTTTCAGTTCCGGGAAGATCTCCACGATAGCCGAGGCTGAACCTGTGGTGGTAGGGATAAGGCTCATACCGCAGGCACGGGCGCGGCGAAGATCTTTATGCGGTGCATCCAGAATGGTTTGCGTATTGGTTAAATCATGAATGGTGGTAAATGAAGACTGCTCAATACCCAGTTTTTCATGGATCACTTTGACCACAGGCGCAATACAGTTGGTGGTGCAGGACGCTGCCGTGACAATACGGTGCTGCTCAGGATTAAAGATATAATCGTTAACGCCCACCACGATATTGGCGATGCCTTCTTCTTTCACCGGTGCTGACACGACAACACGCTGCACACCCTGCGCCAGATACTGATTCAGGAACTCGGTTTTGCGATGTTTGCCTGTGGCTTCAATCACCACGTCACAACCTGACCAGTCAACGGCATTAATGTCTTTTTCTTGTGTGGCAACAATGGCTTTGCCATTGATGACAATGTGGCTGCCTTCCGCTTTCACTTCATGGTGCCAGCGTCCCTGCACGGAATCGAATTCCAGCAGGTGGGCCAGCGTTGCAGCATCACCGGCAACATCGTTAATCTGCACAAACTCCAGTTCTGGCCAGTCAAACGCTGCGCGCAGTGCCAGACGGCCAATGCGGCCAAAACCATTGATACCTACTTTGATTGTCATAGTTAACTTTTCCTACATTATTGGCAACAAACGGGTCGTTGTTTCATTACCATGAGTCGTTCACTGTCCTGTTGGTATTCCTGCTCTAAGCAGTTCGAATCCACCAGTCCGTAAATTTGCTTACGCATCCAGCCGGGCAGTTCTTCGGTTAACCGGTAGAACACCCATTGCCCCTGCCGGACATCAACCAATAGCCCGCTGGCGCGCATCACAGCCAGATGGCGAGACATTTTCGGCTGGCTGACCTGCAGTGCTTCGGTCAGCTCGGCCACACACAGACATTGCTCTTTCACGATTAACCGTAAGCAACGCACACGGGTTTCATCTGCCAGCAGTTTAAAAAATTGATGTGGTAGCATGCTTATAACCATATTCGAATTTCCGTATATATTAGTCTGCTGAAGTGTTTGGTCAATCCCTGTGACGTCATTGTCATAAAATTTTCATATTGGAAGAAAACGCAGTTGCCGTTCTGAATTGAGTTTGCAATGCCCTGAAGGCAGGAGATGAAGGGAAAGAATGCGGCCCAGTATCAATGGGCCGCATGCAGGCTTAGTGACCTGAAGCAGGCTGCTCGATTGAGCCAATCGTACAAATCGATGCCAGAGGTGGCAAGGCTGCCAGACAG
This sequence comes from Photobacterium sp. WH24, assembly GCF_019204055.1. Classification (NCBI taxonomy): domain Bacteria; kingdom Pseudomonadati; phylum Pseudomonadota; class Gammaproteobacteria; order Vibrionales; family Vibrionaceae; genus Photobacterium; species Photobacterium sp. WH24. The sequence goes on from NZ_JAGSOZ010000025.1 coordinate 6,019, forward strand.
TTCACATTGATAGTATTTTCACTGTTGACCATTGTACCGGAGAAATTCACCACTGAGGAAATGCGCTCATTGGTAAGCACACCAGCTTTCAATGTCACTAGACCTTCAGTGTTAACCGTAAGCAATGATGTTTCAGTTGAGTGATAAGTCACCAGGCTGTTATCAATAACTATACGGGTACCGTCGGTATAGTAAGCGTTGGTAGTCACATTAAAGATACTCGAACCGAGTAATTGAATGGCCAGCTCACCCATGTGATCAGATTCTACCCGAACGCGATCCAGTGCAGCCGCGGTTACATTGAGATCTGCGGTGCCTTCGAAGCCTTCATATCGTCCTGAAACTGTCGCAGCACCTTCAGAAATACCTTGCACCATGCCTGAATTGACAGTTGCAACAGCAGTGTTGCTACTGAGCCAACTGACCAAATCAGTCACATCCTGGGTGGATCCATCAGTAAAGGTAGCGACAGCTTGTAACTGTTGATCCAAACCGTTTGCCAGATTGAGTATCGCAGGCGTGATGTTCAGGGAAGTCATGGTTTCTGCTGTTACTGTCAGAGTAACCGAGAGGCTTTGGGTTGCCAGGTATTGAGCCACTATGTTGGTTGCCCCTTGAGACAGTGCTTGAGCACGGCCTTTGGCATCAATGATAGCGACCTGAGTATTGCTACTGGCCCAGCTGACCAGGTTCGTGACATCTTGTGTTGTACCGTCAGAGAAGGTCGCAATGGCATTGAATAACTGAGCTGTACCTTTGGCAATGCTCGTTGTCACTGGTGTAATGCTCAGCTCAGTAAGGAGTGCTGAAGTGACAGTTAATGAGTGCTCGTTGCTTACTGTACCTTGCAGGTGTGCTGAAATCACAGTACTTCCTTCAGCGATCCCCTGAACAAGACCGTCGGTAGAAACAGTTGCTATGCTCGTGTCACCACTGAGCCAGTTGGCCTGCGCGGTGATGTCGACCAGACTGCCATCTGAGAATAACGCTGTGGCTTTTAACTGTTGAGTGGTGCCGTTTGCAATCGTGGTCAGCAGCGGATCAACCGAGATCGATAATACGCTTGCCGCAGAAACAGTAACGCTGGCGTGGTTACTCTCTATACCTTGCAGGTTGGCAGAAATAACGGCAGTACCTTCTGCCAAAGCATGGACTGAGCCAGTAAGCATAACATTGGCGACGGCGGTATCACTGCTGGCCCAGTTCACCAGATTCGTCACATTCTGTGTTGTACCATCAGAGAAAGAAGCAATGGCAGTCAGAGGATGTGATGTGCCTTCCGGCAGGTTGATGTTTCCCGGGGTGATTTGCAAACCGTTCATAACTGCAGGTTTAATGGTAACCAGTATGCCGTCACTGGTTACGTCACCCAGGCTCGCTGAAATCGTCACTGTACCGTTTAACAAGGTAATGAGCAGACCGGTATCTGAGACTGTCGCCAGAAGCAGGTCATCACTATTCCAAGCCACCTGAGCCGTCAGGTTTTGCGTTGTTCCGTCCGTGTAGTGACCAATAACGGTCAGTTGCTGCTCTGTACCGATTGCCAGAGAAAGGCCAGAAGTTGTGATGTCGAGGGAGACCAAAGATGCATCGGTGACTGTCAGATCAGCGCTGTTGCTGGTGATACCATCAAATACACCGGTAATTACCGTATTCCCTGCAGCTTGCGCGATAACCAGTCCGTTGCTGTCAACACTGGCGGTACCTGATGCACTGCTGCTCCAGACGACCTGATCAGTGACATCCTTTCGGGTCCCGTCATGATAGAAAGCTAATGCGGTGTATTGAACGTGAGTCCCTTTCGCTACCGATGTCACCCCTGGTGTAATTTGGAGCTGGCTGACAGAGTGTTTACCGGACACACGAATTACGATGCCTCCTGCACTTAACTCGCCGACATCACAGGATATCGATGTTTCTCCCGTTGCAACTGCCTGGATAACACCGCTGGTGCTAATTGTCGCTACTGCAGTTTGGCTACTGACGCAGGTTGCCTGAGTCGTGACATCGTGTGCCACACCAGAACTGTTAGTCGCTTTGACCATAAAACTCAGTGAGTGGCCTACTTCTACTGAATCAGCGCTGGGGATAATAGCTAATGTGCTGAAATCATTTTTTCCGTTTTCAACACTGTGTTTGGCCGTTCTGCTTTCCTGACCGGATGTAGCGCTTTCATCACCGCCACAGCCGGCTAAGGCGAGTACCAGTGCCATGAGTAAATATCCCAGCCATTTTTTGACGTATTGGCAAATGTCGTTTCGCATTAGATTGCCTTCCTTGTAATTGTGGGTAGTGTCAGTTACTACACGAGGGTTCATAGCACGTGCCCTGGACGATTTCCGGCCAGAGACATCGCTTCCCCAATCGCTTTGTAGCTGACTTTTTCAGGGGGTTTCCCTGTGCTTTCAATGTACTGCACAACACTTTTGGCTCTATGTCATGAGAGCTGTCTGTTGCATGTATCCGCTCCGACATCGCGATACAACTGTCACCGCAGAGCAAGAATTCCGGATTCTGGCAGCATTGTTTTTGCCTGGCTGCTCACGACAATCAGTGAACAATCAACTTCATCAATCCTTGAGATAATTACTTTTATGGGTGATTTTTTTATTCAAAGCTGTTTAAAGCCAAACTAGTACAAGGATGGTAATCTTACTAAATTAATTGCATATATTTTTTGCTTCTTTAGGGGGCATGTATTCTCATGGGGAATTCTATCGGTGGTAATTTACATTGGTCTGGCTGCTTTTCGCGGGAAGTGACGAATTAGCAGGAAACCCTGAGTGTCAAAAGTGGGGCAGCTATTGCTGCTCCTGATGATTCAGATGAGAAGGTGCAGTTGATGAAAAAGCCCGCTGTGGCCAGCGGGCTAATGGTTGCAGTGGTGTTACATTTCTAAATCGCTTTTCTCGACAGAGTTGATGGTGCAAACAGACAGCACTCCGGGTACGGTTGCCAGGCAACTGATATTGATGGCATTTTCACTATCAACATCGGTGCCTGATATATCGGCGGTGGAAGTAATCAGTACATCAGACAATACGCCTGCCAGTAATTTGACGGCACCCTCTGTGCTGACCGCCAGCAATGACGCTGCGGAGACGTGATAGGTCACGCTGCTATTATCAACCAGTACCTTGGAGCCGTCAGAATAGTAGGCGTGGGTTGAGACAGTGAAAATGTCTGAACCAAGCAACTCAACGGCCAGACTGCCTGAGTGATCCGACTCTATCCGAACCCGCGACAGTACTGCAGGACCAATCGTCAGGGTTGTGTCCGCTGAACTGCCCCCATAATTTGCAGTAATGGTTGCCGACCCAACGGATACGCCCTGTGCCAGACCGTCTGTTGTGATAGTCGCGACACTGGTATGACTGCTGTGCCAGCTCACCAGATCAGTGACATCCTGATCTGGACCACTAGTAAAGCTCGCAATAGCAGTAAATTCCTGGGTCAGGCCGTTGGCGATAGTCGCATTGAGCGGGGTGATTGCGAGTGAAGTTACCGTTGCTGCGGTGACATTCAGGGTCACGCCCGGACTGGTTTGCTCCTGATATCTGGCAGTAATTTCTGTCGTCCCCATTGCCAGCGATTGCGCCAGACCTGAGGTATTGATGCTGGCGACACCCGTGTCCGAGCTGACCCAACTGACCAGATGGGTAACATCCTGCGTGCTGGTATCGGAAAAGGTTGCCGTGGCAGTGAACTGCTGCGTTGTACCATTGGCTATGCTTGGAGCGTTGGGAGTCACAGCAATGGCGCTGACGGTCGCTGGCGTGACTGAGAGTGGAATGTCGGCACTGTTGACCCCCTGATAATGGGCGGTAACGACTGTATTGCCTTCACCCAGACCGTGGGCTAAACCCGTTGCAGACAGGGTCGCAACACTGGTATCGCCGCTTTTCCAGTTTACCTGATCGGTCACATCCAGGGTGCTGCCGTCGGAGAACTTGGCGGTGGCGGTAAATTGCTGGGTGGTGCCGTTAGCAATACTGGCCGTCTCTGGTTCAACTGAGATAGACGACACGGTTGCTGCCGTCACTTCCAGACTCGCGTTATTGCTGCCTGTTCCGCCAAAGTTGGCAGAGATAGCGGCAGACCCCGTCGCGAGAGCACTGACCACACCCGTAGTGGAAACGGTCGCCACAGCGGTATCGGTACTGTTCCATGTCGCTTGCGCACTGACATCCTGCGAGGTGCCGTTATTAAAATGCGCTATGGCCGCATAGGCATGGCTGGTGCCCTTGGCCAGACTCAGGTTAGCAGGTGTGACTTGCACTGAATTAACTGTCGTATCCGTAACGGTGAGATTTACAGGAGCGCTGGTTGTGCCATTGAAACTGGCGGTAATGTTGGCCGTTCCTGCAGCAATGGCTTCCGCCAGCCCTGATGCTGAGATGGTCGCCGCCGCGGTATTGTCGCTGTCCCAGGTGACCTGAGGGGTTAAGTCTTGTGTCGAACCATCGGAGAACAGGCCAGTGGCAGTAAACTGCTGTTGTGTGCCAGTGACCAAAGACGCCGTGGCGGGTGAGAGATGCACGGAACTCAGTGTCGCTGCTGTTACCGTCATCGTCGCCTGATTACTGCTGACGCCTTCAAATTGCCCGGTAACAGTGGCGGTTCCTGATGCCTTGGCGGAGGCTATACCGTCGGTGCTTAGCTCAACGGTACTGGCATCTGTCGTATTCCAGATTGTCTGGCTGGTGACATCTTCACGGCTGCCATCGTGATAGTATGCCAGCGCGGTAAACTGCACCTGTGTTCCTGCGGCTGCTGACACCTGTCCGGGAGTGATTTGCAACTGGCTGACCGTATGGCCGCCTGTTACCGTAATCACAACTCCGCCGCCACTCACACCGGCATAGCTGCAGGAAATGGTGGCTTCGCCTGCCGCAATGGCCTGGATCACGCCTTTGTCACTGACGGTGGCAACTGATTCATCACTGCTGGTACATTGCGCGTCCTGAGTGACATCTTTTTTATCTTTGTTCGCGTAAATGGCATTCACGGTAAAGCTAAGGGAGCTGCCAGCTTCTGCTGTGTTCGCGCTGGGGATGATTTCGAGATTACGAACGGTTTTACCGCCCTTATCTACGGCGCTGCCGTCGTTGTCTTTCTGGCTGGGCAGACCGCTACTTTCTCCGCCGCAACCTGCCAGAGTCAGCGTCATGAGAAAAATACCCAGCCATAGTGTTAAGTACCGGCTAATGTTGTTCTTCATTGGGTTGCCTTCCTTGTAAACTGAGGAGAAGTCAGCACTACGCGTCGGTTCATAGCACGGTTAGCCGGGGTGTCATTACTGACCAGCGGCTTGGTTTCGCCAAACGCTTCGTAGCTGATACGGTCAGGGGTAATACCCTGTTGTTCAAAATACTGCACAACACTTTGCGCCCTGCGTTCAGACAACTTCATGTTGTAGTCTTCCGAGCCAACATCGTCGGTATGGGTTTCAACGCGCAACATGGCTTCCGGATACTGATTCAGGTGATTCAGCATCGGTTGGAACGCGGAAGTCATATCAGGACGAAGCTTGGCAGAATTGAATTCGAAGATCGCATTGGACTGAGCACCATCCACCTGGAGTGTAAAGGCTTCCTGAGTGGCAGGCGGCGGAGCGGGTTCTGGCTCAGGTTCAACAACTGCGACAGGTTGCGGGTCATTACCTGAAAACCGGTAGCTGATACCCAGCATCAGGGTATGGAGATCGGCACCAGCCGTACCATCGTCGCCGACATTATTGGCAAACTGATAGCTGAGTCCGGTTCGCCAGCGCGGTGTAAAGTCCCAGTCAACGCCGACACCGACAATGGGGGAGAATCCATCTTCGTCGTTAGATACAGTACCGGCAATTTCTTTACCATCGCTGGAAACATGCCAGGCCATCACGCCGGCTTTACCCACCACAGACACCACATCCGATACCGGATAACGATAGCCCAGAGAGGCTGACAGCCCTAACACATCACCTTCATAATCGGCGCCAACGGAAGGGTCATCCAGAGCCGGATAAGTGGCATCAAACTGGCCGTAATAGTCGTAGGCAACTTCCAGCTCCCAGCGTGGAGTCCAGGCGTAGTTATAGAAAATTCCCGCGCCTGGCGCGTCGTCATCACAGCTGATGTTATGGCTTTCGCAGGCATCATCAGCAAAAGTGTAATTGGCGCGGAGTCCGACGCGGTGCTCAGAGGCATTGGCGAGAGAGATACATAAAGTGCTTAGTACAAGACATGAAAGGGAAAACGTTGTGCTTTGATTCATTACCGATCCATCCTCAATCCTTGAAAACGCTATAAAGAGCTACCCAGCTTAGGAACTTCTTGTCATCCAGGTATGCTTAAAGTCAAATTAGTACAAAGATCACAGGTTTGCGAAATAAGTTGCACAGTTAACTCTATTTGATGAGATGGTTTTTTAGTCTTAGTTGTTCACTTTGGCTGGGAGAGGAGACAAATCGGGCTTCTGGAATGATTTATGCGTGTGTGCCGAAACGTGTCCGGGCGCAGAAACAAAAACACCCCGCCAGATAAACCAGCGAGGTGTAGACGGTCTTGTTGTTTGATGACAGATCAATGCATGCTGTCGTGGTTCAAACTTTAGTGGTCCATGTTGCCGTGATCCATGTTTTGTCCGGTGTTCATCATGTAGTCGGCTTTTTCTACCTTCACTTTCACTTCCACTTTACCGGCGTTCTGAAAATAAAGTGTCAGCGGGAAACTATCCCCCAGCTTAGGTACTGATGTCAGGTTAAACATCATAATGTGGTAGCCACCGGGCTTTAGCATTTGAGTGTCATGGGCAGGGATCTGAATGTCGTCTACTTTGCGCATCTTCATCATGCCGTTTTCGTGCGCATGTTCATGAAGTTCGACTTTATCAGCAATGGGCGATTCCGCCCGCAACAGGACATCCGCCTGATCACCGTGGTTATCAATTGAGAAAAAAGCGGCGGCAACCGAAGACATAGGCGGGACTTCTTTAGACCAGGGATGATCAATGTGCAGCTCGCCAGACTCAAATTCGTGGGCCGTTGCCAGGCCGGAGGTGAAGACGGAAGCGGCCAGCAGCAAAGCGTGTAATGGTTTCATTGTGTTCTCCAATGGGTATTAAGCAATCAAAAATGTTAAACGGGATGTGATGATGTGCTTATCGGTGGAGGAGAGTGTTTTGGCCCAAACAGTTCATACAGTTTGTTGTTAGCACTGAGCCAGAACATACGGCGCAGGCCGGAAAAAATCGCAACGAATGCCAGAATAAGCGGTTGAATATGACTGGTGTCGTAATGGATGGGCTGTAATGGCGTGAGCAGCGGGCAGTGATTTTGCCATTGTGCATGCGACGACCCGTCATGCTGATTAACCAGATCGGCGACTGATACCCATTGCAGGCCATGCACTGTACAGATCAGGATTTTATCCCCGGTCAAGCCGCTCGGAGTACCCTGGTGAAAAGCCGGATTGATCACCACGACAGCCGACAACACATTCAGCCATAGCAATGACGCCAGAACGATAGTTATCATTCCAGCGCGATTGCGGGTTGAAGTAAAAGTTGTGGTCATGGTGTTTTGTCTGATTCTGAGAAGCTGAAATCATAGCAGATGAGAATAACATTCGGTAACAGATTACCGGTAAGTGCTTGAAAAAATCAGACTGAACACAGGTTTTCTGTGTGTTCATCCGGCCACCAGCGTCTTGAGTATCAGGTTGTTTTTTCATGAGAAGAGTGCTTGAATATCGGCACTTACCCACCGGAGGCAAAGGAATGAAGGTTGCTATTCTGGACGATTATCAGGATGTTGTCCTCCCCGCCGGTCTTGCGAATGCCGCGGTCTTGAGCACTGAACCTCATCAATAACTATGGAATGAAAAGGAATCGGAGATGCCAAAAGAGCGGGTAGTATTGATTACCGGATCCAGCCGGGGAATTGGCGCGGCTACAGCGATTCAGCTGGCCTCTCAGGGAGTGAGTGTCTGCGTGAATTATCGTTCTGAGCACGAAGCGGCAGAGCAGATTGTGCATCGGGCGCGTAAATATGGCGTGAACGCCATTGCTATACAGGCGGATGTGTCTCAGGAACAGGAGGTGCTGCGGCTGTTTGCCACACTGGATAATGAACTGGGGCCGATAACCGGACTGGTGAATAACGCCGGTATTTTGATGCAACAGATGCCGGTGTTACACATGACAGCAGAGCGAATCAATGCCGTGATGCACACCAATGTCACCAGTTGCTTTTTATGCTGCCGGGAAGCGATCCGGCGCATGGCTTATTCGCAAGGCGGCCAGGGCGGCTCGATTGTCAATGTCTCTTCGGCGGCTTCCCGCACCGGCGCGCCCTTTGAATATGTCGATTATGCAGCCTCGAAAGGGGCGATGGATACCATGACCCGCGGCCTGTCACTGGAAGTGGCCAGTGAAGGCATTCGTGTCAACGGCGTTCGTCCCGGCTTCATTTATACCGACATGCACGCCTCAGGTGGTGAACCGAATCGGATTGAACGGCTGAAATCAGCGATACCTATGCAGCGCGGCGGCACTGCCGAAGAAGTATCAGAAGCGATCTGCTGGTTATTGTCGGATCAGGCGTCTTATTCGACCGGATCTTTTATCGATCTGGCGGGTGGCCGTTAAACACAGTCAAGATCGGCTTATATCCGTCATCGGCAGGGCTGGCCGCAGCCAGCAGCTATGCCTGACTGCGGTACTTTCGCTCCGGCCGGCCGACGCTGCCGTAAGAGACTTCGGCACTCAGCTCATCGGTACTGACCAGATACTCAAGGTATCGACGGGCAGTGGTTCTGCTGGCCCCAATTTCCTGACCCACCTGCTCGGCGTTGAGATTAATGTTCGGATCGGTGAATACGCTGCGGATTTTATCCAGCGTCAGGCCATCAATACCTTTCGGCAACCGTGAGGCCGTGGCTGGCGGCGTTTGCGGCGCGGGCTGATCAGTGGCAGAGGTGGGCTGCAGCAAACCATCGACATCGCTTTGCACCAGCGAGTGCATGTCAGACAACTTGTCCAGGTGAGCGCTGAAATTGAATAACGCCGACTGCAGTCTTTCAAACACCACAGGTTTTAAAATGTAATCAAATATCCCGCTGCGCATCGCGGTGCGCAGGGTATCGACTTCAGTGGCCGCCGTCACCAGAATCACGTCGGTATGGCAGCTTTCAGCACGCAGTTCCCTGAGCAGTTCCAGCCCGGTTCCGGTCGGGAACTGATTATCCAATAACAGTAACTGAGGCTGGAACACGTCAATCAAATCCCTGGCTTCATCCAGGCCATGGGCTATGCCTACAACCTGAAAGCCCGGTGTTTTTTCGACGAACCGGCGCTGTATTTCCGCATTTTGCGGATCATCTTCTGCAATGACGACAGTAATGGGTGCTGTCATTGTTGTTCCTCTTGTCCATGTTTTGTTGCATTGTCTGAACGACGCAGTGATTTGGGAATGTACACAGTAAAACGACTGCCGGAAGGTTCAGCGGGTTCGACGGTAATGATGCCGCCGAGATGTTCTGTCAGTTGTTTGACTAAATGCAGTCCGATGCCGTGTCCTTCAACGTCCTTGGTGGTGTAACCACGGGTAAAAATTTTATCTTGTTCCCCTTCGGCAATGCCAGGCCCCTGATCATTGACCTCGAAAATCAGCTCTTTACCTAAGTCACTCATGCTGAGCAGTACCATACCGCCCGAGCCATGGTGCCTGAGCGTTGCTTCCAGCGCATTGTCTATTAAGTTACCCAGTATGCTGACTAATTGCTCGCGGGGCAGAGAGGCCGGTATGTCCGACATCTGGCTGTCGTCGTCAATGGCCAGTTCCAGGTTCAGTTCTCTGGCCCTGTTGTATTTACCGAGCAGGCACCCGGCCAGAATGCTGTCTGAGGTTGCTTTCATTATGGTCTGAATAAAACTCTGATGACTGGATGTTTCCTGCCCGATTACCTTCAGCGCCTGTTCAACCGCACCAATCTGAATCAGACCGGCTATGGTGTGCAGCTTATTATTGTACTCATGGGACTGGCTGCGCAGGCTATCGGCATATTGCTGAATACGGGTCAGTTTACGGCTGACCAGATCGACTTCATTTTTCAGCCGGAAGCTGGATACCACCCCTGTGACTTCACCGTCCTGCACCATGGGAAAACGGTTGGCGATCAGGTTGCGGTCATGCAGCCAGATTTCCTGGTCAAAATGGTGCTCGCCGCTTTCCAGTACATCCAGCATTCCGTTGTCGGGTAACACATCATGAATATGACGGCCAATGTATTTTTCGTCAGCCGGCAATTGCAATGTTTTGATGGCGGCATGGTTAAAGGTGGTGATGATACCGTGCTGATTAATGGCCACTATGCCTTCACGCACGGTTTCAAGCGTGGCATTGCGTTCATGAAACAGCCGGCCAATCTGCTCAGGCTCCAAATCAAAAATGGCTTTGCGGAAATGATTGGCAAACCAGAGTGCCATGATCACGCTGAACAGAAAGGCCAGCGTACTGGCAACAATCATGGAAAGCTGATGACGGCTGACAATGGCATCGACTTCGGTCAGCAAATAGCCAACTGAAACTATGCCGATGATCTGAGCACCATCTGTGCTGAAAATAGGGGCTTTGCCACGCATTGACCAGCCGATACTGCCTTGATCCAGTGCGACATACGCCTGGCCGTTAATCAGCGCCTGGCTGTTATCGTCACTGTCGTCATCCGACATAGATTTGCCGATACGCTGCGGGTTGAGGTGGGCAAGCCGAATGCCCTGGCTGTCGCCAATAACAACAAACCTTGCCTGGGCGGCCTGGGCCATTTTCAGGCTCAGTGGCTGCAAAAATGCGGTGTCTCTGTCTGATACGGCGCGAATCACATCGGGTGAGGCTGCAATGGTTTTCGCTACCCGTATCGCCTGCTGGCCAATTTGTTCATGTAACACACTGTCGAGATAGCGAATAGTAAAGTGGCCGAGCGCTCCCGCTTGCAGGATCGCGATAAAACCCAGGATTAAGACCATCCGGGTTTTGAGTCGAAAATGACGCAAAGACAACAACTTAGTCATGTGAGAAGGTGTTCCATCTACCTTTGTAACATCTGTGAAACAGTGTACCGTCAGTGGCACCGAAATGCTGTGAACAATATGAACTTAATGCATTTTACGCCCGATATTCACATTATTTTTACAATCTTTTCATGTTTCTGAACGTGGCATACCTTGACTTAGTAGTTAAGCAATAACAGAACCTGAAGCCGCAGGCAGACAATAAGTTTGAGCCATAGCGGTAAATCAGGTCGGGCGATGGACCCCAATCTAATAACGAGGAAAAGGTATGCTTACTCAGTTAATTACCCGCAAACGTGTCTCCGTACTTGCTGCAATCATGGCTTCTGCATTGAGTGTCAGTGCTCAGGCTAAAGTTGATTCCATTCACTTTCTGGTACCTGGCGGTGCTGGTGGCGGTTGGGACAGCACAGCACGCGGTACCGGTGAAGTATTGAAAAAATCTGATCTGGTTGACACCATTTCTTACGAGAACATGTCTGGTGGCGGCGGCGGTAAAGCCATTGCGTACCTGATTAAAACCGCCGAGCAATCCACAGACACTCTGATGGTTAACTCTACCCCTATTGTGATTCGCTCACTGTCTAAAGTTTTCCCTCAGTCATTCCGTGATCTGACCCCGGTAGCCGCCACTGTGGGTGACTACGCTGCATTTGTGGTGCCGGCTAAATCTAAATACACCAGCTTCACTGACATAGTGAACGATTACAAAAAAGATCCCAGCAGTATCACAGTGGCGGGCGGCTCTGCACGCGGCAGCATGGATCACCTCGTTGCCGCACTGGCGTTCAAAGCCGGTGGTGGTGAGCCGCGCCGTCTGAAGTACCTCGCGTATGATGCTGGTGGTAAAGCCATGGCCGGTTTGCTGTCTGGCGAAACCACACTGCTTTCAACGGGCCTGAGTGAAGCCCTGACGCTGGCAGATGCCGGTGAAATCCGCATCCTGGCGATGACAGGTGATCAACGTTCTCCTTCAGCGCCGGAAGTACCGACTCTGCAGGAGCTTGGCTATAACGCAACCTTCGTGAACTGGCGTGGATTCTTTGCCGCACCGGGTCTCAGCGATGAAAAAGCGGATGAGTTTGCTGAGGTACTGGGCGAGATGTACAACACAGAGCAGTGGAAAACCGTGCGTGACCGTTACGGCTGGACTGAAATCTACAAGCCTCGTAAAGAGTTCGTTGCCTTCCTGTCACAGCAGGAAAAAGAAATCGGCGATCTGATGCGTGAACTGGGCTTCCTGAAGTAATCCTGTCTGCATGACATGTTGCGCACCGCCTGACTGGGTGGTGCGCGTAGTAACAAACCGGCCTGAGTCTGGGGCCGGGTCAAACCGATAGTGGTGAGGATGACCATGACTATAACGAAAGATCATATCGGTGGACTGGTGTTTCTGTGCTTTTCCATCGTTTACGGTTACTACGGCAGCGGAATTGATATGTTCCCCGGCGATGAATATCAGCCTTTCAATGCGAAATCTTTGCCACTGACTCTGGCAGGGCTTGGCATTGTGCTGGCGTTATGCCAACTGGTAACGGCTAGCCGCAGTCAGGATGACAAACTGGATTTACGGGGACTGGATTTTGTTCTGATCACCAAACTGCTGTTGCTGATGCTGATTTTTGCCGCTTCCCTTGAATGGATTGGTTTCATGTTGTCGACAGTGATCTTTCTGATGGGAGGCTACTGGTTGCTGGGTGAGCGTCGTCCTAAGGTTCTGCTGGTGGCGTCTGTGCCATTTGCCGTGTGCTTCTGGTTCTTGCTGACGCAGTTGCTTGACATCTATCTGGCCCCTGGCCGACTGATAACGAGTATTCTCGGGGGTTAATTATGTTCGATGGAATGATGACTGGATTGTCGACGGCAATTATGCCCTTCAATCTGATGATGGTGGTGGTTGGCTGCTTTGCCGGGACATTCATTGGTATGTTACCGGGTCTTGGCCCGATTTCTGCCATCGCACTGATGATCCCTATTACTTATGGTCTTGATCCTTCTTCAGGCATTATCCTGATGGCCGGTGTGTACTACGGTGCTGTCTTTGGTGGTTCAACCTCATCAATACTGATTAATGCGCCGGGCTGTTCAAGCACAGTGGTTACAGCCTTTGACGGTTTCCCGCTGGCGCAGAAAAATCAGGCGGGTAAAGCCCTGGCACTGGCCGCGTATTCCTCTTTCACTGGCGGAACAATTGGTGCCATCATTTTGCTCTTTGCAGCGCCTGCTCTGGCCAAAGTCTCACTGAGTTTCCAGTCCAGCGACTATTTTGCGCTGATGATTCTGGGCCTGACGGCGGTGGCCGCTTTCTCCGGCAAAGGCCAGGTGCTCAAAGCCCTGATGATGACAGTCTTCGGCCTGATGATCTCGACCGTCGGCAACGATGTCATGACAGGCGTGCCGCGATTTACCTTCGATAATGTCGATTTGATTGACGGTATCAGCTTCCTGCTGCTGGCTATGGCGACTTTCGCGCTGACCGAAGTGGTGATGACGGTTCTGCGGGGTGAGCACCGGCATGAAGATGCGCAGATGGACATGAACAATCTGGGCAGCATGAAACTCAGCAAGGAAGAAGTGAAGCATGTGGCACCAACGGTAGCGCGTTCTTCAGTCTTTGGTTTCCTGGTTGGTGTATTGCCAGGCGCCGGGGCCACCATTGCCTCTTTCCTGAGCTACGGCATGGAGCGTAATCTGGCGCCGAAAGAAGAGAAAGAAAAATTCGGCAAAGGCGCGTTACGGGGTCTGGCTGCTCCTGAGTCAGCGAACAACGCAGCATCTACCGGCTCTTTCGTCCCTTTGCTGACACTGGGTATTCCCGGTTCGGGCACAACCGCTATTATGCTGGGTGCACTGATTGCGTATGGTATTCAGCCAGGTCCGCGCCTGTTCATTGATAATCCGGATGTCTTCTGGTCGGTGATCATCTCAATGTACTTCGGTAACCTGGTGCTGCTGATTCTGAACCTGCCGCTGATCCCGTACATCTCCAGGCTGCTGGTGATCCCGCGTCCGATCCTGATTCCGTTGATTCTGTTCTTCTCCATCACAGGGGTATATCTGGTGAGCTTCAATGCCTTTGATATCCAGATGATGGTATTGATCACAGTGATTGCGACCTTCCTGAAATTGCTCAACTTCCCCATGGCACCTATGCTGCTGGGCTTCATCCTGGGCGACATACTGGAGAAAAACCTCAGCCGCTCGCTGACGCTGTCTGATGGTTCTTTCGCTTTCCTGGTAGAACGTCCAATGACATTAACCATTATGGTGCTGGCAGTGCTGGCGTTGTTGATGCCACTGTTCAGCACCTGGCGTGATAAGCGCAAAGCCGTTGCAAAAGGGCAGACGCAGCAGGTGTAAGCTGAAGCCGGACAGATGACCGGATAAATAGAGTGAAGAAAAAGCCGCACGTTCTTGGAACCGTGCGGCTTTGCTTTTTCTGGTCTCTGGAGTCAGAATTCAGGCCAGCAGCAAAGAGTGACGATCAGAAACTGAATGCGACTTTGGCTTCAACCGAGCGCTCGGTGCCCAACCAGCAGTTGTTCTGATCGAAACAGGTGTAGTATTCCTTGTCGAACAGGTTTGAGGCACTGACGGTGGCGCTCACGTTGTTCAGGCTGGCGCTTAACTCGCCAAAATCATAGCGGGCAGACAGATCAAACAAGGTGTAGTCAGGGACTTTGGCGGTGTTTTGCGCATCGATTTCAGACTCGCCGACATAACGCACACCAGCACCCAGTACAGTACCGCTTAACAGGCCGTTGTAGATGTAATAGTTAGCCCACAGTGATGCCATTTGCTCGGGGATCCACACCGGGGTTTTTCCTTCGATGCCGGTATTGTCCTGTGTTACTTCCGCATCGGTATAGGTGTAGTTCAGCGTAATATCCAGATTGTCAGTCAGCAGCCAGAAGCTTTCAAACTCCAGCCCACGGGTGCGGACTTCGCCCGTTTGGATCTTGTCATAGGCACTGCCATTGGGGTCACGGGTCACTACATTTTGTTTGGTCAGCTGGTAGGCCGCCAGACTGGCGGACTGGGTTCTATCGGCAGACTGGTATTTTACCCCGGCTTCCCATTGCTGGCCTTCAGATGGGTCGAACACTTTGCCGAATCTGTCCTGTCCGGCTACTGGCTCAAAGCTTTCCGAATAGCTGATATAGGGGGCAAAACCGTAGGCCAGATTATAGAGCGCGCCGATTCGGCCGGAGAAGCTGTCTTGCTCAATATCGCCGGATATTACACCGTCGGTTTTCTGGTCAAGTTCGTAATGATCATACCGCCCGCCTGCCAGTAAAATAAGCTTATTCCAGCGGATCTGATCCTGCAGATACACACCCAGCTGAGAGGTATTGATATTGTGCTTGGCTCTGTAGTTAAAGCCAGGATTGTTGGGGTCAATCTGATCGTTGTCCGGGTTGAACATATCAATGCTCGGTACGCTGAAATCCAGGGTGTCCTGATACACCACAGAAGAGTCCATGTACTGGTAGTCCAGGCCAATCAGGACATTATGCTCGGCAGCCCCCCAATGGAGTTTACCTGTGAGCTGGTTGTCCATGGTCATGAATCCTAACTCCTCATCGGTCTGATAGGCATTACGGCTGAGTGTCCGGTTATCTGCGGCTAAGGCACCATTGTAGGTGTTTGTCTGATGCAGGCTGGCGTCGCTGTATCTCAGGTTATGCAGTAACGTCCAGTCGTCATTAAAATCATGCAGCACTTTGTAGCCGAGCATCAGTACTTCACGTTCGAAATCATTCCAGTTTTTATCGCCCGTGAAAGTGTCAGGAGATAACTTGCCTTCCGGGTTAGGCAGCACAGAACCCTTTGCCGGCACTGTGGTGTAAATGCCTGCGCTCGGGTCGTTCTGATAATACAGGTTGAGGTTGATCAGGGTGTCATCAGAAGCCTGCCAGTCAATGGAAGGGGCTATCATATAGCGCTCATCTTCGGCAGTATTTGCCTGACTGTCCCTTTGCCGCGCCAGAGCGATGAGGCGATAGCTGACATCGCTGTTCTCCAACTGGCCCGTGGTATCAATATTGGCTTGCATCAGGTTGTTGGTACCTGTGCTGATTTCGATATCCGTTTGCCGGGTTTTCTGCGGTGTTTTTGCGATCAGGTTAACCATGCCACCCGGCGGGATATTGCCGTACAGCACAGAGGTCGGGCCTTTAAATACTTCCACTTGCTCCACGGCAAAGGCATCCACCTGGCCTTGCAGGTTCCAGCCACTGAGGTAGGGCAGTTGCAGACCGTCGTAGAAATTCTGATAGTTGATGAAGCCCCGGATATTGAACAGATCCAGTCGGGTGACCGCCCCGCCGCGCAGTTCGGTATTGACCCCAGACACATAGCGTAAGGCTTCGCTCACCGAGCTGGCACCGCGCAGATCGAGCGTCTCGCGGTCGATAACCGAGATAGCCTGCGGGGTTTCTTCGGCGGTCAGTGCGGTTTTGGTGGCGGTGTTGCGATAGGTCTCACCTAACACCGTGATGGTGTCATCTACGTGGGTTGTCTGGGTGTCTGTCTGGGCGACAGCCGATACGCTGAAGGATGAGGCAATGGAAATAGCCAGCCAGGAAGGAGCGAAAGTGCGATACATCAAAATAAACCTCTGCTGCAATATGTGAATGCTAATTGTTATCAATTGCATTCTAAGGAAATTGCGGCAGGAAAATTAACAATTTGGTGCATCTTGAGATTTGTGGTCGTGATTTTTCAGGCAGGCTCAACCGGCATCCAGTACTCCATGCGGTGAGCTGGGTTGGCGACATCAAATTGCGGCGGATAAATCTCCAGCTCATAGCCATCTATGCCTTTGAAACTGGACTCAGGCAACCAGGCGGCGATAAACCAATGGAGCACTTTATCCAGCTGATGGATAGGCCCGGAGTAGGGAATCACGGCGTAAAGCTGCTCGGGGACATTCAGGCATTGAGTCTCAGCCGCGGTATGTAGCCCCGCACCAGACGCCTGTTCCGATAGTATGCCAGCCCAGTAAATCAATGCGTCACCCGACTGGCTCTGGGTATCAATCACACCTATCTGGCTGATGGTGCCTGTCCCGGTAAATTGCTGATGAAACTGGTGCCAGATGGCGGGCACTGTCTTCGGGTAATCGGGGTTATCGGCGAACAGGCCATGAATTTTGCCGCTCACGCCGCAGAGCTGAAAGGCTGGGCGGCGCTCAAGACGGATTTGTAACAGACGCTGTGAGATCTCAGGGGCTAAAGTTACCGGCCTGGTCGATTGCAAAGGGGTTCTGAGGCCTGTCAGCAGCCCGCGTTTTTTATAGCTGCCGGGCGCGCAGCCGAACATTTGCCGGAAAGCGCGGATAAAACTGATTTCGGAGTTAAAGCCACAGGAGAGCGCGATGTCGAGAATTCTGTCATTGCCCGATAACAGTTGTTCCGCAGCCCGGCTGAGTTTCAGCTCGCGCACATACTGCGCCAGTGTCAGCCCGGTTTCGCTGTTAAACACCCGCTGAAGCTGCCAGCGCGACCAGCAACTTTGCTCCGCCAGTTCCACCACACTCAACGGCTGATCCAAATGGGTGTGGATGTAATCCAGTACCCGTTGAATACGCGTGAAATGATGCGGCTTGGGTGTATGACTTGGGCTGGCTGGTGTGTTCATTACGACGGTTCAGTGTCTTTGTCATTCCATAATGGTCACAGATAGTAACACTGAAGCACTATGCCCGGTAGTTGAGCAGATCGTCTTTACTGCCCGAATAGGGCGCAGCATCACAGTGCTGACCGTCAGGGTATCAGTGCCGATGAGAATTGACCTTTGACATTCTATTGGCAACAGCCGAAGGTGTACGAAGTAGAATGAATTCATCAATATATCCGTTCCGCCTGAGCTTGTATCAGGTGACTTTGGATAGACAGAGTGACATTGCAGGTAACAGGTGACACGGATAAATGACAGCTAACAGCCCCGACAATAACACGCACAACGCTACTCGCTCACATGAGCTGCCTTTATTTCTGACAGGGCCGGTTTTGCGCCGCTGTAATGCCAGGGTCATTACGCTGTGGATGGTGACATCCGCCCCGCTGGAAGGCGAGTTTCTGCTTTTTCAGGGCAAAGAAGCATCGCCTTTCTTTCAGGCAGACTTTACCCGCGAACAGCAGATCCGGATAGGGCAGTCGGCCTGGGTGGTAATGGCACAATTCTCGGGCGATTTTCCGCTGGATACCGAGCTGGCCTACGACATAGACACCCAAAAGGGAGCGTTGACTGCTCTGTTGCCTGAGCTGCTTTATCCGGGCGAGGAGCGGCTGACGCTGACTATTAAATCCCGTGCTGACTATATTCAGCATGGCTCTTGTCGTAATCCGCATTTTCCCGGTAAAGACAGCCTGGTAGCGGCAGATGAGAAAGTGGCAACACTGCCGCTGGGTGAACGTCCGGCATTACTGATGATGAGTGGCGATCAGATCTATGCCGATCATGTTGCCGGGCCGACGTTAGATGCGATCAGTCAGGTGATCGACCTGCTCGGATTACCCGATGAAACCTTCACCGATGCCCCTTATGCTTCGTTATCGGCGTTACGCGCCAGTCATCACCAGCTCTATGGCCGGGATCAGGTTCTGCCTGTGTACGAGCCGACTGGCAACTGGCTGTCAGACACCCGTATGCTGCGCTGGCTGCCGGCCAAACAACGCCCGGTCTTCACGGCCAATGAGTGTGAAAACCACCTGATTGGCCTGAGTGAATTTCTGGCGATGTACCTGCTGGTCTGGTCGCCGAATGTCTGGCAGCTGGTGGAGACTGACCGCCTTGAGAAACAGGGGTTTCAGTGTGGTGAACAAGTGCTGGCGGACAAATGGCAGCAGTTGTGGCAACAGGAAAAAACGGAAATTGAGGAATTCATCAGCGGGCTGGTTAAGGTGCAGCGCCTGGTCGCACATATTCCCACTTATATGATTTTTGACGATCACGATGTTACTGACGACTGGAACCTGACTGTCGGCTGGGAACAGGCGGCATACCAGCATGCCTTTTCAAAGCGCATTATCGGCAACAGCCTGTTCGGATACTGGCTCTGCCAGGGCTGGGGCAATGACCCTGAACAGTTTGACGACACTTTTATGGCGATGGCCCGCACCTATTTCTCAGCGCCGGATACTGCCTCTCATGATGCCATGATAGATCACCTGTATGATTTCGAGCACTGGCACTATCAGGTAGAGACAAAACCCAAGATGCTGGTGCTGGATACCCGAACCCGGCGCTGGCATTCAGAATCGAAAATGAATAAACCGTCCGGTCTGATGGACTGGGAAGCCCTGACAGAGATGCAACAGGCGCTGATTCATGAACCAGCGGTGATCATAGTGTCACCCGCGCCCATCTTCGGCGTGAAGTTCATAGAAACCTTGCAGCGCATCATGACATTACTCGGTAAACCTCTGGTGGTGGATGCAGAGAACTGGATGGCCCATCCAGGGGCCGCCAATACTTTGCTGAGCATATTTACCCATACCAAAACACCGACCCATTTCGTGATCATTTCCGGCGATGTACATTACTCGTTTGCCTACGATATTCAGCTGCGTTTTCGCCGCAACAGTCCGAACATTTATCAGATCACCGCCAGCGGGATTAAAAATACCTTCCCGGAAAAGTTGTTACGGTTTTGTGAACGAATGGACAGGCTGTTGTACAGTCCGCATTCCCCGCTCAACTGGTTTACCAAACGTAAACGCATGAAGATTTACAAGCGGGATCCGGACACCCCGGGACATGGTCGCTTAGTCAACAGCAGCTGTATTGGCGAGTTGTGGCTGAAGGATGACGGCCAGCCTGAGCGCATCGCGATTCTGACCGCTGAAGGGCAGTCCATCGGGTTTCCTCCGACCCGGCAGGAACAGAAACGGCATTCAGGCGCGGGTGAAAAAGCAACAGCAAGACCTGACAATAATGAGTCATAGTCGGGTGCTTCACATATTTTTAACACAGAGACGCCGCGTTGTTGACTCAGGTCAAACGTCCGTTTAATTCTATGGTTCAAATGAGAAGACAGGCAGGGAGCTTGTCTTTATAAAACGTTGTGTAGAACTCAACACAAGGAAAACACCATGTTGAACCTTGCCGCTGCCTTACAGCGTAATGCTGTGTCCAAGCCTGACAAAGTCGCTATTATTTTTGGTGACACTCAGATCACTTATGCTCAGTTCAATGCCATTGCCAGCCAGATCGCCAATGGCTTGAAGGCCAAGGGCATACAGCCTGGTGATCGGGTTGCACTGAGCTGTCCCAATCTGCCGTTCTTCCCGCTGGTGTATTACGGCATTCAAAAAGCAGGCGCAGTCACTGTGCCGCTCAACGTACTGTTACGTGAGCGCGAAATTACATTCCATCTGGAAGATTCAGCGGCGAAGTTCTACTTCTGTTTTGAAGGCGTGGAAGGACTGCCAATGGCGCAGGCCGGTGTGGCAGCCTTTAATCAGGTCGATAGCTGCGAGCACATGGTAGTGATGACGGCCGATCAGTCTGCAATGGATTACCAGGGGCTGCCGACTCTGACATCCTTCATGAAAGATCAGTCACCTGTGTGTGATTATACGCCCCGTGAAGCGGATGATACGGCGGTGGTTCTTTATACCTCAGGTACCACGGGTAAACCCAAAGGGGCGGAGCTGACGCACAGCAATCAGTACATTAACGCTCTGGTGGCGCAGAATCTGATGGAAATGCGCGGCGACGACGTACACTTGCTGACTCTGCCGCTATTCCATACTTTCGGCCAGACAGTCAATATGAATGCCCCCGTCAGCCTGGGTTGTACCATGGTGATGGTGCCCCGTTTTGACCCAGCGCTGGTGAAAGAGCTGATTGAAAAACACAAAGTCACCCTATTTGCCGGCGTACCGACTATGTATATCGGAATGAACCTGTGCAAAGCAGACAACGATGTGTCTTCGCTGCGTATCGGTGTGAGTGGCGGTGCGTCGTTGCCGGTAGAAGTGCTGCGTAACTTTGAAGAGAAATTCAACGTCCCGATTCTTGAAGGTTACGGTCTGTCGGAAACCAGCCCTATCGCCAGTTTCAACCATCTGGACATGCCCCGGATTCCGGGTTCAGTCGGACAACCGATTCAGGGCGTTGAGGTGCGTGTGGTTGATGACAATGGCCAGCCACTGCCGCAGGGTGAACCGGGCGAAATCATCATACGTGGTCATAACATCATGAAAGGCTATCTCAACCGGGCGGAAGAGAATGAGAAAGCCCTGCGCAATGGCTGGTTCTACACGGGCGATGTCGGGCGTTTTGATGAAAAGGGCAATTTGTTCATTGTCGACCGGGTCAAGGATCTGATTATCCGGGGTGGCTTTAACGTGTATCCGCGTGAAATTGAAGAAGTGTTCATGACGCACTCTGACGTGGCTATGGTAGCCGTCGTCGGTGTGCCCTGTGATCAGTATGGCGAAGAAGTGAAAGCCTTTGTGGTACTGAAAGAAGGCGCGCAGGTCACCGAAGAAGCGTTGAAAGCCTGGGGTAAAGAACAGCTTGCCGCTTATAAATACCCGCGCATGGTCGAGGTTCGTCAGGCACTGCCAATGAATGCGACCGGGAAAATCCTCAAGAAAGATCTGAGGGCCGAAGTGCGGCAGGCCGCAAAAACTGCTTAATCCTCATCAATATCAAGCACCGGGTAATCAGCCCGGTGTTTGCATTTTCCCTGTTGGTCATAATCTCCTGTTTTCCCTTGTTACAGCTACACTTATCCAGAATATCCTTAACCCTAAGCCAGTTGTTTATTCATTAACGACAAACGGAGGCCCTATGAATACGACTCACGGATTATTGTTTGAGGTGGACAGAGATGGCGATAACTTTTTTATGGAACTGAAAGCTGTCGGTAAGCTCACTCATCAGGATTATGAAAGGATCACCCCACTGATCGACGATGCCCTTGAAGGTGTCGCGAATCCTAAGGTTAATGTCTATTTTGATGGTTCAGAGTTTGAAGGCTGGGAATTGCAGGCGGCATGGGATGATCTCAAACTTGGCCTGAAACACGGTAAAAAGTTTCACCGGATCGCCATTTATGGCAACCAGCGCTGGATGGACATAGTGGCCAAAATTGGCACTTGGTTTATCTCGGGTGAAGTGAAATGTTTCGATACACCGTTTGACGCATTAGCCTGGTTAAGGGAAGAGTGAAAATAAACGATTAGTGTTTGTTGCTGTTTTTGCTGGGATTTCGCTCGTCTGCAAAGCAGGGAGTTGCTATGATGCAGCAGTATTCATGCTCGGGGGAAGTCCCCATTATGGCTGTTTAAACAGGGAGGCAGCTTTGCAGTTTCGAACCTTTTCCTTTTTACCTTTTTCTTCTGTTTTGTTATTTGGGTGTCTTACCAGTGCCGGCTCCATAGCGGCAACTCCGCAACCGACTGCCGCCAAGGCCGTAGCGGATCTGCCATCGGGCCAAGAGGCCGATCAGGAAGCAGACAAAGAAGCCAGCCGTTATTTCTTCGGCTTACGAGGCGGTGTCAGCCTGATGGGGTTAACAGATACAGCAACGATAGCCGGCGTGTCGTCATCCTCTGATGACGCTGATGCCAATGGCTTCTGGGGCGTGGATATTGGCTACTACACACCCGAAGGTCGCAGCCGGCTTTACTACAGTTTTGAACGACATGTAGCGGAAAGTCAGTTTCCGTCATCAGGGCTGAAATATGACAACATTGCCAATCTGAACTTGCTCGGCACAGATTATTTTTTCTTGTATAACAAAGACTTTTCACCGTATGTCGGCCTGCACTTCGGTTATGCCAGTGTCAGCTCCGATTCCAGTTATCATGGCGACTATAAAACCAGTGGTTTTGTGATTGGTATGCAAACCGGCCTGGCATGGCGCGTCTCAACTGACATGACAGTCGAAGCCGGTTTCAGACACACAGTGTTGCCAAGCAAGCTGAAAAACTGGCAAGGGCAGGACGATCAGGGCAATACAGTGAACTTTGAATCTCAGCAGAGCGGTGTCAGCTCTTTGTTTCTGGCGGCGAACTACCGCTACTGAAAGTTGTTTGTACACAGCTGGCCATCTGCATGATGATGCCGGCGGCTTTGGGTTTACACCTTTGGCTGTGCGCGTATAATGCCCAGCTCCGAAAACGACAATCATTTCTGTAAGGACGTCAGCGTGAAGCTATTTGTCAGAGATCTCACCGTTATTGATGCCTCCTATCTGTGCCCGGCCAGAGGTATGGTGGGAGAAAGCTGGATTCTGGATGTGGTGATGTCTGGCGAGCTGAATGAAATGAGCATGGTGCTGGATTTCAGCCGCGTTAAAAAGCAGATTAAACAACTGGTGGATCAGTATGTCGATCACCGCCTGCTGGTGCCGACAGCACATGCTTCAGTCAGGATGGCCGCGACTCAGCCGGGCTATGCGACCCTGGATTTGCTTCGTGGCGATAAAAGTATCCATTTGCATTGTCCGGAAGAGGCTTATTGCCTGGTGGATGCTGACGTCATCACCATAGAGACAGTCACCCGGCATTTGCATCAGGTGTTGTCTGGTAAGCTGCCGGACAATGTCCAGGGTCTTGAGCTGGTATTACGCCCAGAGAAGATTGATGGCGCGTTTTATCATTACAGCCACGGCCTGAAAAAGCATGACGGCAACTGTCAGCGCATAGCACATGGCCATCGTTCACCGATTGAGCTGTATGTCGATGGCCAGCGTGATCCTAAGCTGGAAGCCGACTGGGCAAAGCGCTGGACGGATATCTATCTGGGCACAGAAGAAGATCAGGTGAGCATTTCTGAGCTGAATCTGAGCGAGCATGCCGCTGGTGCTGGTGATGACACTCATTACGCTTTCCGTTATACCGCGCCGCAGGGGCTGTTTGAGCTTGCGATCGCCAAAAGTGAGACGGAAATGATTGGCACAGATACCACCATAGAGCTGCTGGCACACTATATCGCTGCTGCTGTGAAACCTGCCATTGGTGAGCATCAGACGCTGGACGTCGTCGCTTATGAAGGCGTTGGTAAAGGCGCAATGGCGAGCCTGTAATCGTACCGGATAACCGGTTATTTTCCTCAAAGCATGCCTTAAACAGCAGTGCACCCGCGCTGCTGGGAAATCCTTTAAATCAGAATCATACCGTCATTCCCGCGCAGGCGGGAATCCATGCAGCGAGCGCAATTTTTGAAGTTTAGCTTGTATGTCGCGCTTGAGTTTGGAGGTTCATTTGGCATCGTCTAATGCGCGCCAGGTACTCTTTGTAGGGGCAAAGAGTACCCAGAAAACCCCTTTTTGTTCTTTGGTGTGGTCCGGGGCGGTTGTAGGCGCTCCCGGCGCCGACAACCTAAAAAATTCGTCCTGAATTTTTTCCCTGGGGGAGAGGCAAGCATCAAACTTCTCATTTCTGCTTTAAAAGTATAGCCAGAAAACCAGTTAAATTATTTATGATTCAATATATTACCGTCATTCCCGCGTAGGCGGGAATCCATGTGGCGAGCGCAATTTTTGAAGTTTAGCTTGTATGTCGCGCTTGAGTTTGGAGGTTCATTTGGCATCGTCTAATGCGCGCCAGGTACTCTTTGTGGGGGCAAAGCGTACCCAGAAAACCCCTTTTTGTTCTTTGGTGTGGTCCGGGGCGGTTGTAGGCGCTCCCGGCGCCGACAACCTGAAAATTCGTCCTGAATTTTTCCCTGGGGGAGTGGCAAGCATCAAATTTCTTATTTCTGCTTTAAAAGTATAGCCAGAAACCCAGTTAAATTATTTATGATTCAATATATTACCGTCATTCCCGCGCAGGCGGGAATCCATGTGGCGAGCGCAATTTTTGAGGTTTAGCTTGTATGTCGCGCTTGAGTCTGGTGGTTCATTTGGCATCGTCTAATGCGCGTCAGGTACTCTTTGTTGGTGCAAAGAGTACCCAGAAAACCCCTTTTTGTTCTTTGGTGTGGTCCGGGGCGGTTGTAGGCGCTCCCGGCGCCGACAACCTAAAAATTCGTCCTGAATTTTTCCCTGGGGGAGAGGCAAGCATCAAACTTCTCATTTCTGCTTTAAAAGTACAGTCAGAAACCCAGTTAAATTATTTATGATTCAATGTGTTACCGTCATTCCCGCGCAGGCGGGAATCCATGTGGCGAGCGCAATTTTTGAAGTTTAGCTTGTATGTCGCGCTTGAATCTGGAGGTTCATTTGGCATCGTCTAATGCGCGCCAGGTACTCTTTGTGGGGGCAAAGAGTACCCAGAAACCCCTTTTTGTTCTTTGGTGTGGTCCGGGGCGGTTGTAGGCGCTCCCGGCGCCGACAACCTAAAAATTCGTCCTGAATTTTTCCCTGGGGGAGAGGCAAGCATCAAACTTCTCATTTTTGCTTTAAAAGTACAGTCAAAAACCCAGTTAAATTATTTATGATTCAATATTTTACCGTCATTCCCGCGCAGGCGGGAATCCATGTGGCGAGCGCAATATTTGAAGTTTAGCTTGTATGTCGCGCTTGAGTTTAGAGGTTCATTTGGCATCGTCTAATGCGCGCCAGGTACTCTTTGTGGGGGCAAAGAGTACCCAGAAAGCCCTTTTTGTTCTTTGGTGTGGTCCGGCGCCGACAACCTGAAAATTCGTCCTGAATTTTTCCCTGGGCTTGTGGCACTAATTACATTCTCAGCCCGCTTCACTTTTTCGTTGAATTTCAGTTACTTTATCGCAAATGTAGTCGGCAATCGGCATCGCGGAGGTTGCTGCCGGTGACGGCGCGTTACAAACGTGCAGGCTGCGCGGGCTGTCTGCAAACAGAAAGTCATGAACTAACGTGCCGTCTTTCAGTACGGCCTGAGCACGAATACCTGCCGGGTAGGGTTCCAGATCGCTCAGCGTCAGGGCCGGACAGTATTTACGTACCCGCTCAAGATATCCGGCTTTCCACCAGGCATCTTTGAATTCCCGCAATCCGGTTTTCAGGTGCTTACCGGTGACATGCCAGAAACCGGGGAAAGCCAGCATGTCCAGACTGTCACGCAGGCTGAAATTAAATCGCCCGTAACCCTCGCGTTTAAATCCCTGTACCGCATTTGGGCCAACCGTCACCGAGCCATCTATCATGCGTGTCAGGTGAACACCTAAAAAGGGCAGTGAAGGGTCTGGGATCGGATAGATAAGATGACGGACGATCTGATGATGTCTGGCTGCCAGGCGGTAATATTCTCCGCGGTAGGGGATGATCTGAAAATCTGTCTCCAGCCCCATCATTCTGGTCAGGCGGTCGGCCATTAGTCCGCCGCAGCACACCAGAAAACGGCCTCTGACAGCAAAAGAACCGGCACTCGCTGCGTGGCTGTGGCGGCAGGTCAGTTCGATGTGATCGCTGTGCTCTGTAATGTCCGTCACTTGGGTATCAAGGGCCGTTTCGCCGCCTGAGGCAGTAAAATCACTGGCCATGTGTTCAGTAACCAGACGGTAATCCACTATGCTGGTCGACGGGACAAACAGCGCTCCCAGACCGCAAATGTTCGGCTCTCTTGCCTGCAGTTGCGCCTGATTCAGCGCTTCGACTTCAATACCGTTTTCACGGCAACGTGCCAGCAGATCCTGCATCCGGCACACTTCCGTTTCATTGGTGGCGACCAGCAATTTGCCGCAGTTGTCGACCGGAATAGCATGCTGGCGGCAAAAATCCACAGTACGTTGCACGCCTTCTTTGCAAAACCGTGCTTTCAGGCTGCCGGGCGCATAATACACACCGGCATGGATCACACCGCTGTTGTGGCCGGTCTGATGACACGCGAGCGTGCTTTCTTTTTCAATCAGCAGAATCTTGCTGGCAGGATGCCGGCGTAATAAAGCATTGGCCGTGGCAACGCCCACTATGCCCCCGCCAATCACCAGATAATCGTAATTCTTATTCATCGCGGATCCTTTGCAAATCTAACTTAGGCCAGATCAGGCCGACATCATCCTGATTTATAAGATATTTAAACATCAAGCAGGCAGAGTAGCAAAAGGATAAATTGCATTTATAAGGCCAGTTTTCTTGGTCTCTCAGCTTGCGGTACGCCCGCTCTGGTGGTTTAATAGCCGCCATCACCTCATTTGGAGTTAACGCCTGCATGGATTACTAACCCCTGACATCCTTTGAACTTTTTCTTTTGGATCCGCAGGGTTAGTGGGCGTTAACCGTCTTTGTCTGAGCAGTCACTGACTGTGAATCACCGTATTGTGATCGGCTGTGCTACTCAGATCTGTCTGCAAAAAAGCAATGTCTTCTGACGGTAATGTCTCTCCCTGCGCTTGCGCCGGAGGTCTTTATGACATTATTGCAAGCTCAGTCTCTGACTGTTTTTCTTCCCCACGGGGAGCCGCTGTTTTCTGATGTATCACTCACTTTAGACCGTGAAACCACGGCACTGGTAGGCCGTAACGGCAGTGGCAAATCTGTGCTGGCCGCACTGTTAAGCGGAGCCCGTCAGCCAGATGAAGGCCGGGTGATCAGGCACTCAAACATCGCATACTTACCTCAGCTGACCGTGCAGAACGACTTGTCGGCTCTGGGCACTGTCGCACAAGCACTGGGTGTGGACGGCTGTCTGCAAGCGTTGCAACGTATAGCCGCTGGCAGTTGCGATCCGGCCGATTTCGAGGCGGTAGGCGACCAATGGGATCTGCCTGCTGCTCTGTCCCGCCAGCTGGCAGAGCTGGGATTACCGTCCGATCCCGGACAATCTTGCACCAGCCTGAGCGGCGGTGAGCTGACGAGGTTGCGATTGTGGCTCTGTTTTCGCAGTGATGCTGAACTGCTCATTCTTGATGAGCCGTCAAACCATTTGGATCGGCATGGAAGAGAATGGCTGTCACAGCAAATCACCTGTTTTCAGGGCGGCATATTGCTGGTCAGCCATGATCAATCCTTGCTGAAAAACGCGGATCGCATTGTTGAACTCAGTCACACAGGGTTAGCCTGTTATGGCACAGATTTTGTGCAATACCGGCAACAGAAACATCATGAATCCCAGTTACTGGCAACACGACT
Source organism: Photobacterium sp. WH24 (assembly GCF_019204055.1). NCBI lineage: Bacteria > Pseudomonadati > Pseudomonadota > Gammaproteobacteria > Vibrionales > Vibrionaceae > Photobacterium > Photobacterium sp. WH24. The sequence continues at coordinate 34,085 of NZ_JAGSOZ010000025.1, forward strand.
GTCGAAAGCAAAACAGCAAATCAGCGCTATCAATCGTCAGCATCAGCGTAGTGAAGAAAAAGCGCAGCGCCGAGCCGCGGCCGGTAAGCAGGACAGGCACACTGGCAGTCAGTCCACCTTGCTGCTCGATTATCAGAAAAATGCCGCAGAAAGCGCGGCATCATCCAGAAAGCATCAGCAACATCAGCAGCTTGAACATGCGCGGCAACAGTTGAAGTTGCTGCAGGAGAAAGTGGATACCGCCAAGCCGCTGAGCTTCAGTACCGACAGTGCGAACAAGCGAAGTGCGCGTTTACTGACGATCACTGAGTTGGGCCTGCACCGGGGACAGTTGCCTGCAATCAGCCGAACCGTCTGGTATGGCGATAAAATTCACCTGCGCGGCAGTAATGGCACAGGTAAGTCGACTTTGCTGAAAACGCTGCTGGGCGATATGCCAGTCAAGTCGGGTGAGATTCACAGGCACGGGCCGCTTTGTTATCTCGATCAGCATTTCTCTTTATTTGATTTGCAGGCCAGCCTGATTGATAACCTGACACGTCTGTGCTCTGCCTATACTGCTGCTGAGTTACGTACTCTGGCAGCGTGCATGGGTTTTCGCCGTGAAAGAGCCGGGCAGCAAATGTCGACCCTGAGCGGCGGTGAACGAATGCGGCTGGCGATGCTGGTGGTGAGTCATCAGCAACAGGAAGGGGTATTGCTGCTGGATGAGCCGGACAATCATCTTGATTTAGACGGAAAATCCATGATGGCACAGGCACTGAGTGAGCATAAGGGCAGCTTCATTCTGGTCAGCCATGATCAGGACTTTGTTGATGCGTGTGGTGTGAGTCAGCACTGGGATCTTTCCAGATAATTCGGCTATGCTATCTGAGGCTTATGGATAAGGAGAACATTATGTCACAAACGCCATCGTCGCCAACCTCATCGCCGCATAGCCTGAGCGGCCATTGTTTGTGCGGCAAAGTCGGGCTGAAATCAACCAGCGGCTCTTTGCATGCAGAGGCGTGTCACTGCGGCATGTGCAGAAAGTGGAGCGGCGGGCCGTATTTATCGGTAGCTGCTGGCACTGAAGTGAGTTTCACCGGTGAAGAAAACATCAGTCGTTTTTCTTCCTCTGACTGGGGGGAAAGAGGGTTCTGCAAACACTGTGGCAGCCATTTGTTTTATTTCCTCAAGCCAACAGGACAGTACATGGTACCGGCAGGTTTGCTTGATCAGGAAAGTCAGCTGGAGATGGATCAACAAATCTTCATCGACAAAAAACCGGCTTACTATGCCTTCAGCAATAACACCGAAAATCTGACCGAAGAAGAAGTCTTCGCCAAATACGCCCCTTAAGCGACAACCATCCCGGGCCGGTTATACCGGCTCGGGATGATATCACCCACCAAAGTGGTTCGTTGTGCGCACCGGCTTATCTGACGGTGGCTTTTTCTTGTTGCGATCCCTTATCTTCATCAATATCTCCTTTTTCCGCCACTGGCTTGCGATTGCTGAGCAAAATAGAAGCGATCACGATAATCACGCCTCCGGCAATGGTCAGACTGTCCGGAATTTCCTGCCAGAACATCAGGCCCCAGAGAATGTTAAAGACAATGCCGATATACCGGGTAACGGCAACCACGGCCGCATTCTCGTGGCTAAAGGCTTGGGTCAGGAAAATCTGACCAAGCAGAGACACAACTCCGATCGCAATTAAATACAGCCAGGCAATACCCTGAGGCATCACAAAGTTATCGGCCATGAGAATGGCTGAAATGAGCGTGGCAACGAACAGGAAGTAAAAAACGATCTCGTAAGTATGGTGGCGCTGGCTTAATTGTTTGATGGTAATTGAAGCGCCTGCAGCGAAGGCAGCACTGGCCACACCGGCGAGTGCAAAAAGATTATAAGATTCATAGTCCAGCGGATTAATGATCAGCCCTGCGCCTGTTAAAACAGCAAGTAACAATAAGGCTGAGCGGGGCGGAAGCTTGTCTTTCAGTATCAGTCGCGAAAAGACAATCACAAAGAAAGGTGACAGATACGCCAGAATAACAGCGTCCGCCATCGGAATATTGGCCAGCGTATACACAAAAGCCAGCAGATACAGCGCCCCGAAAACACCGCGCAATACCAGTAGCGGTATACCTTTAGAGGAGAATCTGATGCGGCTGTGTTTCATCAGCAGCAGTATCAGTACAGTGCCGATAATACTACGGAAAAACACAATTTCAGCGGTCGGGATGGTGTCGCTGGCGGCTTTCACCAGTGCGTTCATAATGCTGAAAATGAACGCAGAGCCAATGGTTAACAATACGCCATTATTCATAGCATTCAGGTTCCTTTGCAGAGTTTGTCTCAGGGTTGTGCCATAACAGATAGGCCAGATCTTGTCGGGCTTCTCGGGTTAAGGCTGCGGGCTCAATAGCAATGTATGGCTTGTTTTGCAGCCATGTTTCGAAGTGATTAATCAGCTCGCTGACGGTAGGGGCCTCAACATGAATCAGCCGGGCGATTTCTCTCAGGCGGTACAGCAGGCGAATATCTTCAGCGGGGATACGCGGCAGAAACCACTGACCGGATTCAACACGTGCACGAGGAAACGGCACCGCGGAAAAATCGAAATAGCGGCCGGTTTCATCAGGTGTGGAGAAGGGATCGATCAGAATGGCGGTGTAGCGGATGTACATCAGGTATTCCTGCTCTGTTGTACTGAGATCAGTAAACAGGTCGATTTTTTCTCTGGGGATACTTTCCTCTCTGACCGGGTAGTTATCGTCATTGAGAAACTGCAACAGATTGATACTTTCGCCACCAAGCGCGCTGACAATCACAGAAATATCCCGCCATAAGTCGACCAGCCGCCGAATCACTGCACCAGTAATTGGCCCTTCCGGAAACAGTTTGTACAGGTAAACGGGGATAGCTGGCGGATGAGTGATCGTCTCCAGAGAAAAGTCATTGATAAACAGTGCAGGGTGTACATAAGAAGTAATATTCCGGGCTTCGGTACTGATACTGTCGTTTAACCAGGCATAGTCAACACCTATGCTGGCAAGCATGGTTTCAATGCGGCGATGCCAGGCGCTCTGAGTAGGAGGGTTACTCTGGCTGGATGACAGATACACCTTTTTCTTTGTGGCTTTAGTGATGACATGCGTCGGGATCCTGCCCCCGTTTTGGTCTGTCTGGCATTTTGTCGCGGCAAAATAAGTAGAAAAACCAACAATATCGAGTGACAGACCTTGTGACTCACTCCAATGCCGGATGATTTGCTGGGATCCCAAAGACGGGGACAACAAAATGACACGCCTGAGTGTTATCAGCACCTTTTCAGGCAATGAACGCAGCACACTGAGATAGGCATCAGAGGGAACCGCCAGTACCAAAGTCTGCCAGACTGGCTCAATGTCATCAGGGCAAGAGTAACTGCGGTTAATCTGGGCATAGCCTGACAGTGCAGATAACGAGGGTTTGGCGGCTTTGCTCAGAATACAGCCATACCGGATGTAGCTTTCTCGCCAGCGCTGCCAGTTGTCAGACGGCCGGTTTGCGATACCCAGATAAAGGCTAGGCATTTGCTTGAGTAATACAGCAAGTTGCATGGCAGCCGGACCACTGCCGAACAGCAGGACGTTTTCAGTTTCAGATTGCATTGTTTTTTTCCATCAGCATGACGTCGTACAGCATAGAGCCGCAGTCCACAGGCTGAGCACGCCAGCCTAGCGAGATGTCGGGATTGAACGGGTAGTTAAATGCCGATTTCAGCCCGTTACCGTATCGAACCAACACTTGCTGCGTTGCGGTGAGATAGGGACGCAGCACCGACAACACCTCCCATTTATGCTCGACCAGCGAGGCAATCACTATGTGTGTTGGGCGAAACAGCTCTAAGCAGGTAATGAGATCCGTACTTTCGAAAGAAATACGCAAATGCGCGGTATTCAGCCGTCGCGACTGAGCGACAGCATCTTTGTCGATATCAATGCCTTTCACCGTGGCATCTGTCAGCGTAGCAATGGTCATCGCCGACAACGGAAACGCGCCGGAACCGATAAAGAGCACTCTGCTGTCGCGGTGGATATTGACCGATTGGGTTTCTTTTCGGGCGCTGTCATTCAGCGCATTCAAATAATGGGTAAACTGGTACGGGTGATCGACGGCACATCTGGACTGATGCTTTTCCAGAGCACACAAAGATTTGATCGATGTTTCGCGGATTTTCTTGATCTGACGATCCACCTCAGGGCAGTGCGCAAAATGTTGCCATATTCGCTGATTGTCAGTGTGAGTGATGAGATCACACACACCGTCCAGTTTTTCCTGAACCAGTGTGTAGCAGTCGCAGCTTTCCAGGCTGTACTCCGTCAGGGCCGATAATTGTGCTTCGCAGGCAATCAGAGATGAAAGCAGTGCATACTTTTCATTGAGTGTTGTCATTCTCTCGTCCGTGTTGGTGACAGGGTTGCGTTCGGTGCTAAAGCAATTGTTATAACATAACAATTGCGGCTTACGCTAATCCAGTAAGAGGCATATTTCAAGTGATTTTGCAGGCAAAGATCGGCTATGCGATCAGAGAATGGTGTCAGTAAGCAGGGAGCACTTATGATTGCCGAGCGTGTGGCTGTGGGGTCTTATCTTTTAACGCGTCTTATCTTACTTAATCAGCCTCACTCAACGTCAGGCAAAGGGTTGATGGAGGTTTGACTGGGTAACAAACATTCTGTGTCGGCCGAAGGTTGCGACACAGAATGCTGGCAGTGTGTTTTGCGTTCACTGCTTTTTCAAACTCACAGCCACGCGGCCGATCACCTTGATCTCATTGTCGTCTACTTCAAGACGGGTGAGACCAAACGTCACCGCCAGCTTGTTCGGTAACCGCTGGATAGGGTTAATCGACAGGCGGCCGTCCATGTCAATCAGGTAATCACCGCTTACGGCATCATTCTGGCTTTTATCAACGAGGAACCGTCCTTCATGGGTTTCCACTTCAATGGTGGAGGCGGCATTGAGGTTCCAGGATTGAAAAATGCGCTTAGCGTAGGGCAGTGTGCCCGTGCTGAGTGACTTTCCATTGCTCAGGCTGTAGCTGGACAAAGTGACGACAGCGTCCGATGCCGTGGCAATCCTAGTCGTTTGTCGTTCTGTTCTGTACTCATTTGACGTTTCCGCAATAACGCTATGGCCAGCATGTTTGCTGTCCGTCAATGAGTGATGCAGCGTTTCCAGCGGATAATCAGACGGCAGAATTAACTGATGAACAGGGATGCCGGTACGCAAATGCGTGCGGACAACCAGCTCGTGAGAGGTACGATTATGCGTATTCCAGGTGCTGAAGGTGGTTTTTGGCACATCAAATAGTGTGGCCATCTCACCAAAGGAAGCACAATGGGTTAAGTCTCTCAAATTCGAAGTAAAGTCATGACCTTTCAGATAGTCAAAAATAAGGATTTTTTTACTCATGTACTGTCCAGTCAGTGTGATCAAACTCGAAAATGATCGTCAAAAGTTAACTTAAAATGACAGAAGTTATTGACTGCATTCGATTGAGGATCAACACTGTGCGTATTCAACAAATCAGCGCAAAATTGGCAAAAAGTGCGCAAAACCAACGCGTAAGGATACCACTCATGGCAAGGAATCAAATAGCGTTAGATGTACCCTGCATCGCAAAAGTGGAGATTCGGCGTCTGACCGACCTTCATTTCCGTACTCTGCTTGTGCCGCAAGGCCAAAGCATGTCTTCTTGCGAGCACAAGCGCCCTCATCAGAGCCTGACAACTCAGGTAACGCGAAAATGGCAATATCCTGTCAATACAGTCCGCAACAAGATGGAGGGGCAGGCGTGAGCAATATCACTCTCCATGAACTGAGCATTCAGTCTGCTGATTTCACCGACATACTGGCCGGACGCAAAACGCATCAGGTGTGCCTCAATCATCGGCGATATGCCGTAGGCGATGTGCTTATTCTGCGCGAACTCGACGAAAACGGCGAGGACACAGGACAGGAAATGAACTCACTCATTACCCATGTCGAGCACGGCAACACGGTCGGCCTTGAAGATGGCTGGTGTGTATTATCGCTGGCAAACACCACCCCTTTGCTGGGTATTCGCCTGATTGGCTATCTGCGTGATCGCTTAAAAGAGCACTGCGATTACACAGAAGCGGCCTACCAGCTCATCAAGAAAGCAGGCAGCACAGACAACCAGGCGAAACGTACTGTGCAGGCAGGCCGCTGCTGGGTTGATGAGGCGAATCATTTTTTGAAGAAGTTTCCGGTGGAGTCGTGATTCTCTTTTTGCGTTATTTTAGATTTTGAGGGTATGTCGCGCTTGAGTTTGGTGGTTCATTTGGCATTGTCTAATGCGCGCCAGGTACTCTTTGTTGGGGCAAAGAGTACCCAGAAAGCCCCTTTTTTGTTCTTTGGTGTTGTCCGGGCCGGTTGTAGGCGCTCCCGGCGCCGACAACCTAAAAATTCGTCCTGAATTTTTCCCTGGGTTTGGCGATCACTTTCGCTCAGAAAATACATCCGGCCTGTCATTACCGCGCAGGCGGTAATCTATTCAGCGAGTGTGGTTGTTCTGTCTGAGTTTGAAAGTATGTCGCGCTTGAGTCTGGTGGTTCACTTGGGCATCTGAGTTCGCGCGCCAGGTACTCTTTGTTGGGGCAAAGAGTACCCAGAAAGCCCCTTGTTGTTCTTTGGTGTGGTCCGGGCCGGTTGTAGGCGCTCCCGGCGCCGACAACTTGAAAATTCGTCCTGAATTTTCCCCTGGGGGAGTGGCAAGCATCAAACTTCTCATTTCTGCTTTAAAAGTATAGCCATAAACCCAGTTAAATTATTTATGATTCAATATATTACCGTCATTCCCGCGCAGGCGGGAATCCATGTGGCGAGCGCAATTTTTGAGGTTTAGCTTGTATGTCGCGCTTGAGTTTGGTGGTTCACTTGGCATTGTGCGATGCGCGCCAGGTACTCTTTGTTGGGGCAAAGAGTACCCAGAAAGCCCCTTGTTGTTCTTTGGCGTGGTCCGGGCCGGTTGTAGGCGCTCCCGGCGCCGACAACCTAAAAATTCGTCCTGAATTTTTCCCTGGGTTTGGCGATCACTTTCGCTCAGAAAATACATCCGGCCCGTCATTACCGCGCAGGCGGTAATCCATTCCGTGAGTTCGGTTGTTCGTTGTTCTGTCTGAATCTGGAAGGATGTCGCGCTTGAGTTTGGTGGTTCACTTGGGCATCTGAGTTCGCGCGCCAGGTACTCTTTGTTGGGGCAAAGAGTACCCAGAAAGCCCCTTGTAGTTCTTTGGTGTGGTCCGGGTCAGTTGTAGGCGCTCCCGGCGCCGACAACCTAAAAATTCGTCCTGAATTTTTCCCCTGGGGGAGAGGCAAGCATCAAACTTCTCATTTCTGCTTTAAAAGTACAGCCAGAAACCCAGTTAAATTATTTATGATTCAATATATTACCGTCATTCCCGCGCAGGCGGGAATCCATGCAGCGAGCGCAATGTCTGAAGTTTAGCTTGTATGTCGCGCTTGAGTCTGGTGGTTTATTTGGCATCTGAGTTCGCGCGCCAGATACTCTTTGTTGTTCTTTAGTGTGGTCCGGGTCGGTTGTAGGCGCTCCCGGCGCCGACAACCTGAAAATTCGTCCTGAATTTTTCCCTGGGTTTGTCGATCACTTTAGCTAAGAAAATCCATCCGGCCCGTCATTACCGCGCAGGCGGTAATCTATTCCGTGAGTTCGGTTGTAATGGCCGTAGAAGAGCTGGAGATCTTATTTGGTGATTTACGGATTTTCAGCAATGTTGCTGACACTGTCAGCATGCGTGCACTGATTTTCTCCAGAACTGAGCTTCTTTTCATGTAGTTGAAACCACAGCTCTATGATGTCTGACAAGCGGCGGTTATCCGGTTATTAACTAGCAAGTGCT
>NZ_JAGSOZ010000026.1:0-37368 GCF_019204055.1 Photobacterium sp. WH24
CCCTTTAATGACTTGTGCAGATATCCCCAGCGCTTCCAGAGCATCTTTCAGCCCCGTCCGGGTGCCCGCCTTCTGCATGATTAAATGTGCCAGGTCGATAGACTGGCGTTTAGCCTGCTCACTGTCGTCAAAGAACCAGTCTTTAACGCCTGCCTCTTTCGCCATCAAATCCAGCAATCGGGTGTCAGTTTTCAACGGGTCATGCAGCCAGCTGTAAACATCCTCGGTGGTTGCCAGATCTTTCATGCCCTCCTCAAACGAACGTTCAAACGGCGTTCGGTTGTTGGGCAGCAAGGTTTCGTCATCAAGTGGCCGCTGGTCTGACATTGATCGTTACCCCCGTGCAGTATGGTGCCTGGTACCACTCGGCCAGAATATCGGCGGCTGGGCTGACAATGACCAGCGAATCAGCATTATGGTTATGAGCAATCTGATCAATTTTTGAACGCAACACTTTGACCCCACCCAGAGCGTGCTGATTACTGGCATAGTTCCACAGCGCCGCAGACAGAGCCTCACGATCAATCAGCTGGCCCGGTTCAGATACTTCCTCGCAATCAATCTCTATCTGATAGGGAATGATGTCAGCAGATAACGAACTCAGTTCATCGGTTTCCTGGGCAATATCATCACGGGTCAAATACGCCAGATTTGCCGCGCACAATTCAGGGCTGGCCGTACCGTCCCCACCAAACGCCAGCAATCGGTTTTCAACCTTGCCCGAATTCGCTTCAATCATTCGCGCCTGTGCATCGCGTGGCCGTTCGATACCGTCCGTAGACTGGAACTCATAGCGCATCAGCACCACATTTTCCGATTCCGCCTCAACGGTGATCTTCGGCCGCTCGCCCATTGTCAGCGAATGGAATCGGTAGCCGGTTCGGGTGCCCGTGGTTGCCAGACCATAAGGTGCCAGGCTGTAACGCAGCAGTACCGATGCATTAGATTCCATCACCGCAGATTTAGGCGGAAACACAGAATTATCGGCAGGCTCAAGTACCTGGCGTTTAATCCCCAGTCGGCCGACAATCAGATCAATCATCTCTGAATCTGTCGCCGTCTGGCTGAACTGCTGCAGCGCCTTGTAATTTTCATTGCGGGTGTTCTGCTGGCTGTAGAGGATCATGCAATCAAGCAAAAGGGCCGCGGTCTCATTCGGCGCCAGCAGCCCTTGCGCTATCTGATCGGCTCGTTCAGGGCCAACCTCTCGAATCGCGTGAGGCAAAAAGATATCCTCAATAAATCGTTCTCGTAATTCATCGAACGATTTCACCGTTAAAATCTCAGGCAGACTCATAGATCAATACTTCCTGTTACCCCGTCATATTCGTAATGCACCCGAACATGAAACCCGGCATCAACAATCACACATTCCACTTCTGGGTTTTGAATGTCATAGAGCTGGTTGTCTGGGTTAGCGTGTGCTCTGTGTATGCGGTTTATCATCAGCATCCGGTTAGTTTCATTTGCCAGCCCGCGCAACATAGGCACTTCACTACCGACAGACCGCCGTTTCTCACGCGTACCCAGCTGCGTTGTGAGCGCCCGCTTAAAACGCTGGGCAGCCTGTTGCTCACCAGACACCCGCAGACCTGTCTCTGGGTCAATTCCTTCCATCACATCACCTTTTGATTATCCCGAGACCGGGGTTTGAGTTGGCTGGCCTTCTTTGATGACCGGGTGAACGTGAGCGATAAACTCAATGTTGTTAATCTTGGCCGACGAGAGCACGGCCCCCGCACTGGTGATTGCAAACGCACCAGGGGCATAGCTCATGATGGCCGGAGTCTTGATATCAACACTCACATCCAGCGAGCCGGTGACAGACAGGTTGCCTGTCTGGGTTTGAATGCCTTTCGTGATGGCCGTGTCTGCCGTTCGTTTGTATTGTGACGTCGTGATCACCACCTCATCAGCCGCCTCAACCGTGTAACTGGGAGTGATGACCTTAACCGACTTGGCGGCTTCCAGAAGATAGTTCCCCTGCTTGTCTGCCGTTACACGAAAAACATCGTTGATTGAGGTATAGGTTTTATCCGGGTCGATGTCGTCGGGCTGAAACGCCGTCGAATACATTGCAGGTAACGCCACTGCATGGGCTTCATCGTCACCGCCAGACAGATTCAGAACAATGGCTCTTTCGCCTATAGACGGCGCGCGCCACGTCAGCACCTCACCCGCATAATCGGGCAGCCAGGGGATCAACGGAGACACATACTCATCGTCAGAATCTGACGCATAATCAACAACCACCTTCCGACCTTCCAGCCGGACAACATGCCCTTCGCGAATCTGGTTGCGTTGCCGACGCTTAAGATCATCAACATCCTCAACCAGACTCTGGATAATCTGATTCAAATTCATGATTCACCACTGTGCCGTTAGTTTCCGTCAGCTCCGCCCCAACCCACAGACCGTATGTATTTTCTTCCAGGCCATAGCGGATACGTTGAGTAAACGTCACTTCATAGCCCAGTTCATTGTTATCCCAGCGCAGCGGGCTGGCTTGTATGTCATCCGGGTATTCGGTTGCATCAGCGTCCGGGTCGAGGTAATCCGCAAAGCACTGCTCTTTCAGCTTGGCGGTGGCAAATCCGGCTAATGTGGCCGCCAGCACGCTGGCGTTTTCCTTGTTTTTCGGCACCTTGATCAGAATGGAGACCGACAGTTCATCTTCATCCCGGCCATCGTCACCATAGGTGCTGTCGATAATGTCCGGCAGAGACAGGACATACAGCGGCAACTCATAGCTTTTCGATACGATTTCATGCTCATAAAACACCAAGGCCCGCGGCGGGCTGCCTTCATGCGGCGACTTCACCAGGTCGGTGAACAGGTCATACAGCAGCTTTAAATAGTCGCCTGTGTTATTGATGCAGGGAGTCAAGATAGTCAAAGAACGCCTCTTTAAAAATGCCGTTTAGTTCAAACTCAATGTCAGTAATAATGGTCAACATGTCAGGGGAAAACTCCTCCCTGACTACCTCAATCGGCGGGCTTTTCCGCTTACGTCGCTGACCTTTTGGCAGGGGTTTAGCCCTGGGGCGGTTCACTTTCGAACGGGGACGGGTGCGCCGGTAAATTGTTTCCGGGGAACCGTTGATAGACGCCACAAACGCCCCTTTATAGAAACGCTCTCCGCCAGATATCACCCCGGTTTTGGTCTGGGTATAATCCCGGATATACGCCACATTCAGCGGCCGAAGCCCAAACCATACCGAACCGTTCGAGCCTTTGATTTTCCCTTTCCTGACCCGCCGGCGACCTGCAGAAGATCGAATTCTCAGCTTCACGCCTAAGCGTTTCACTGATTCGGCACTCAACCATTTAGTTGATGCTTTCAGCGCATGTGCGACCGCGACAGAAACATTCTCTTCATCAATGTAGGCGTCCGCATCCTCGACGGTCAGTGTGATATTCTGCATCTCACCGTTCCCAGTTATCATCTACACCCACCGGTGACTGTGGCTGTATCGTGTGTTGATAGGTCGACGCATTCAGCCGAATACTGGCTATCACCTCAAAGGTTTCACCGTCCGGGCTGACACACACGGTGTGCCGCGCCAGCAACCCGCCAAACGTTTTCAGCATGTGCGTGCTGTCTTTGTAACGATAGCGGCAGGGAGTTTCCTCCCCACCAATCAGCCACACGCTAGCAAACGCCGCATCGATGACCGAATTCATCTGACTCATAGAATGCCAGGCAGGTACAAGGCATTCTGACCGTGCTCCACGATGAAAGCACCGACAGGTTTATCATTCGGGGTCGCCGGTTTCGTCAGGGTAAATTCAGCCGCGGCAGGGTCAAAGTAGGCATATTCCCCGGCGTACGTGGGCACATCACCGTCTTTCAGCGGCACATCGGTAAACACACCTTTCACTTCACCGGTGAACGGCATCCCTTCGTCGGCCTTCATGGCCGGGATCACCAACATCACACCTATTTTAAGCGGCACACCATATTCAACCCCGCCAGCGGGTGCCGTCAGGGTCAGGTTTTCACAATTAGCTAATAAACGCATCGCGGTTCTCTTTTCTATCAGAAATAAAAATGCCACCTGGCAAGGTGGCATCATAAGAAGGGTTTAAGCCTGGGCCGGGGCGGCAATGTCGTGTCGCTGTACGCCCTTGCGGTCAACGGCTTTGATCACCGAATCGATATAGATACGAATTGTGGCACCGTCGGACTTCCACTCTTCTTTGGTTTCCACCTGTACCCCGTCAGCATCTTCGTGGTAACCCTCAACAAACGACACATGGTCGTTATGGGCAAAAGCAAAGGCCACATCGTCTTTCGCCAGATCGGCCAAACCTTTCACATTCGCAAATGCTTCATGCGCCAGGTTCGGTTCATCTTTGATGGTTTCAGCTGAAATCAGCGCCTTAGCCACTTTGGCCCGTTTGTTAGAAGTCAGGTACACTTCTGGCTTGAGGTGCAGCGGGTTGCCAGTGCTGGTCTGTGCATCGGCCATTTCACCCGACATATCTGCCAGCGTGGCGGCATCCAGCGGGCCTGTGAAAATATTCACATTAGCCTGAAATAACTTCTTGTTATCACTGAGTGTCGGATTCTGTTTGAGCAGAGCCAACAGTGAATCAGCCGGAGCCTGAGCACAGTTTTTCACCGCTTTTTCGACCTGCTTGGTGATGAAATCAAACTTGTCGCTCATGATCAGTTCACGGCTGATTTGAATCTCATAACCCAGCGTAGCCAGCACGGCGGTGTCTCCGCTGGCTTTGAGTTTGACCTGGGTAAACTTACCGCCTTCGGTTTTCACGCCCGGCTTGCCCAGATCATTCATCACCAAAATATCGTTGGTGCCGAACTGCATTGGCTGTCGGGTCACCAGTGGGCTGTGCCAGGGCTCCAGATTCGCCACTTCATTGATAATCAGCGCATTGACATGGGTCTCCATAATCTCACCCAGCGAATGGGTGTTATTGGTAAACGCATGGGCAACCAGCTTTTTCTTGTCCAGCCGGACGGCGTCCGAATCACCCACGTTCACCGCATGTGCCCGCAGCGCTTCTGTAGCTGTCATATGACGGTAAGGGTTGTCATCGTCCCATTTACACGCCTTAAGGCGGGCACCGAAATAATTGCTCAGGTGTTTCTTTGCCGCTTGCGCGGTCAGCGCGACCCCTTTAGTAACACCAGCTTCCGGGGAACCCGGCTCTGGTTCAATACCGTCTTTATCTGGCTGGGGTTCCAGATAAGCCAGTAGTTTGGTTTGTGCGGTTTCGATATCGCAATCCAGGTCATCCAGGCATTGAGCCTTAAGTTTTTTTGCCTTCGGGAACTTGGCAAACAATGCCTTAATACCGTCACGACGGTTTGTCTCTTGTTGCTTGAACGTTTCTTTAGTTGGATCTGGCATGGTCTTTCCTGCTTGAATTTTCTGGGGGGTAGGTTCTGCGGGTGTTTCCGGTGCGTCTGGCGGACTGTCGTCCGCTTCATCGTCACTCTGCAACATCGCCAACAGCGGTTCGGGCGCATTCATTTTCTTCAAACGGGCCAGCATGGGCTCTTTGAAATTCGACGCAGCCAACGGGTTGTCATTGTGTTCATACAACCCGGTACACAGGCCATACTCGACCGCTTCGCTGGCACTGAGCCAGCAATCAGAATCTGCAATGTCTGCGCGGATATCGTCTTCTGATTTGCCAGAGACTGACGCAAACAAGGTGATCATCTGGTTATTGATGGTTTCGGCCTCGTCTGCACGCGCTCGCATTTCTGCAGCGGTACCGACTGCAATGCCGTGACACTGGTGAATCATCAGCCTGGCCGTAGGACGAATCAGTCGTTCATCACACGCCATCAGAATCACCGAGCTGATCGAGGCACAGACAGAGTCCACAATCCCTGTGACCTTGCCGGAGTAATCTTTCAGCGCGGCATAAATTGCCATGCCTTCGTCGACTTCCCCGCCATCGGTATGAAAACGAATAATCAGATCTTTGCCATCATGCCGGTGCAATTCACGCAGCATGTCGCTGGCTGAGATTTCCCATTCACCGATATAGCCATATAAAAAAAGCGTCACGCTTTCGGCGGACGCTTTCAGTGCATACCAGCTTTTATCCGGCTTTCCGGGAGAGCCTCCCCCTTTCGCCTGGAGCTTTTTAACTTTCTTTGCCATCGTCTTTCTCATCCTGGGTGTTGGTGTGATTGTTCGCCACCATCGTCAGCAATTCCGTCAGTTCCAACCGTTCAATTTCAACCTTATCCTGACGGTACATTTCCAGCACAGCGCTGACATCCAGGCCGCGCTGGGCCAGCGCCATGGTCAGCGGCAACATGCCAATTTCTTTCAGGATCTTGATTGATGTCGCTTCTTTGTACGGGTCAATCCACGGCATCACCGGCCCGGTAAAGGTCACGTCATAGAGGGTTGTCCAGTCCAGATCTTTCGGGGGTTTGAGCACACCGCTGATCACTGCCGCATTGAGCCATCCCTCATAGGCCGGCCGCACATGCTGACGCACCAAGATGGCTCGCAAAATAATGTAGCCAGCCCAGCGGTCAATCATTTCCTGACGCTGTGCTGAGTACGATTTGTTGTAAATCCCGGTGACGGCTGAATTGTTCGCCCCGATTGTACCGGTGATATTGCGCTGCTGGTGCTGCACATAGATATCTGAGCTTTCCGCGCCTTTGGCTGACTCCAGCGTTTTAAAATCGTCTTCCTTGTCGGCTTCCAGTATGTTGCCGTAGTCAAAACTCAACTGCTCGTCATCGCTATATTCTTCGTTCCCTTCTTGCTCTGGAACATAGCCTTTTTTATCTTTCTTATGGATCAACACAATCCGGGCAGCCACCAAACGGCCCAGCCTGACCGCATCCTCGTATTCTTTGAGGTTATGGATACTCAGCAGGGCCGGGGCCATTTTCGACACACCCCGCAAACCACCAATCCGGGTTTGCCATCGGGTATGAAGAATTTGATTTACTTCAATAAACAGAGGCTTTTGGGCGAACGCAGATAAGTCCGGCACAAAGTAGTAGCCTGTCGTGCGGTTATACGCGCCTAACTGAAAGCCGTTCACAATGCCTTTCTTGCGGTCGTAGAGGTCGGCCGGGATATGGTCGCACTCAAATAACTCCAGGGCATAAGGCACGTCCCCTAAGAAATCATGTCCGTCAAAGGCATAAATTCGCGAAAAAGATTCGCCATCGCGCACCAGAGATCGGGTGATCAACTGCTCACTATCCGGTCGGGTCGTCCGGCCATCCATACACCATACCGGGCCTGATTTTTCATAAACCCGCTGGATTTGCCGGGCAAACTCTGTCGATACCTTGCCATCTGTGGTTTTCGGCTGGGGCTGGGCGGTCAGGCCATCGGCACCCACCACACATTTCACCACCTCATCCAGCGCCGTTGAAACGATCGGGTAGTTTTCCTCAAACCAGCGGGCTTGCTGGGCCAGTGGCAACTGACTGATACGGGCCAGTTCGCGGGTCGGGGTTTTCTCTCGGTTTGGCCGTTTACCGCTCCGGGGTGACAGTGCCTCATATTTGGCCTTGAGGCGTAACCACTGGGGAATTTTTGCGCTCAGTCCCATCCTACACCCTCGCCGGATACTGACGCGTCCGGCGCTTGGCCGGACGGGACGCTATTGCAATTTGTTTTTCCAGAACACCAATCGTGTTCTGTACCTGCTGCAGACTGGCCCGCTGCAGTTCCCGATCGTCTTCATCGGTCACCCGCTGGCCGTGCTCTAAGATTTCCTGTTCGGTTTTCTTGTATCGCGCCAGGCGCTGGTTTAACTCATCAATATTCGACATCACGTCAGTCCTCTGGAGATCACTCGTCTGCGCTTACGGGGTTTAGAGACCGTCACATGTGCACCGCGTTGGGTGACATTGACATTGACATTGAGCGGTGCGGCCCAATTTGGCGGCGTATTCCAGTCGATGGCCATCGCCCGGATATGCCACAACCCGGCAAAGGCATACTGAGCATGGTCAAACGGTTCATTGTTTTTACCTTTGGGGCAGAACCAATGGCCTTTGTCGTTCTTTTCCTCCGATAGCAGGCCGTTATACCAGTCCTGCTTTGCCCAGAATGGTGGTCGGAAAAAACGCGGGCTGGCGCTGTCCTCGTTCATCATGGCGGTATAGACCGAACTTTTAACCACGTTCGAATTCACGTTCAGCAACGGGATATCTCCCCGTGCGGCCATTGGGTGATCGCTGGAAGAATCCGGTTCACTGATTTTGGTCCAGCCGTCCCACTCCTTTTCACGAAACGCCCGCGGGTTACCTTTCAACAGCAGAAAACGGCTTTCCAGCCCTTTTTCCTGCAGGTAACGGTAAAACTGATAGGCGTTGAATGTGGTGTTCCCTTCGCCGTCTTCATTGTCTGAACCGCCGGAGTCACACAAGGTCAGGCGCGGAACAATGGTCAGCTCCGTGCCGTCAATCGGGTATTCTTTGTTGATCACCCGGTCGATCAGCAATTTCCAGTCATCGACATAAACATGCGGTTGCACCCGCTGCGGCTCACCAGCGACAGTGCGATGTTCATTCACCAGTATTTTAAAACGGTCAATCGGTTGCCACTGGCATTGCTCCGTAAACGCCGTGACCTGAACATCGTAGTGGCTGTTCGCACCGCCCTGAACGTCCACTGTTGCCAATACAAAGCGCACATCCGCCGGAGCAACACCCTGAGGCAACTGAAATTCTGTCGCCCGCTCCTGCAGCCGATCACCTGTCAGCTCTGATTCGACCATTTTCGGCACATAGGAACGCCCGACCGTGACATTGAAAAATGCCTGCAGCTTGGACTCATCCCCGAAACTGTCGTAGTGCGTGGCCGCTTTTTCGAACTCTTCCACCATTTCCGGCCAGTGATTAAATGAGGCGCAGACCCCCTCGAACCAAAATGACGAACGCAGGTTCTCCGGCTCGTCGACAGGCTGCCGGTTACCTTCGGCGTCGATTTCTGACGGGTACATATAATCCCCCGCCAGGTTTAAATCATATTTACTGCTTGGGGGCATGGCATGATCACAATGCGGACAAAGGGCATTCACCGTTCCCGGCCTGCCCGGTTCCCAGCGCAACAACTCCCATTTGACCGGAAACCATTTACTGCAGCTGGGGCACGTCCAGTGCCAAACCTCGCAGGTGCCTTCGTTATACAACCCGGTAATCCCGCCAGCTCGCGGGGCCTGATTCGGGGTGAGGCCGTCCTGATCCCGAATCGGCACCCGAGAAGGAGAGGCCTCCGCAATCGTAATACCATCACTGCCGCTCTGTTTGGTACGCATTGAACCACGGGTAAATTTATCCCCCTCACTACCGCCCGCGCCGGTGCCGTCATCCTCGGCCCGGTCATAGTCGGTAAACACCACCACCGCATAGCCCTGGGCGGAGAGCGCATCGTTTGTCGCTGAGTTAATGGTGACGGTTGAATCGTTAACAAAACGCTTGCGCTCAATACCATCATCATGCCGATTGCTGGTACTCAGTTTTTGCAGCGGCGCGGTATTTTTCACCATCCGGCCCAGTTCTTTATCTGAATAACCACGGGCGGTTTTCTGAGAGGCAAAGATCAGCAGGATATCGCCCGGGTTCTGCCACACCCGGTAAAACACCACACCATCCAGCAGGGTTTTGGTTTTAGTTGAACGGGCAGAGCCCATCAAGGCAATTTCCCGGCAACGGCGACTAAATGCCCGAATCAGAGGCTTGCGCATGTAGGGTGCTATGTTGGAATCAAATTTAACCACCCCCCCCGCATCCGCGATGTACAAATATTTGTCACAAGCTTCAACAGGGCCGATGTCCTCAACCTCAAGCACCTGCAAGGCATTATTCATCACCTCCGCTATGCTCGCATACGGCATCGGCGTACTCCTGTGCTGAACGGGTGACCTCTTTCAGAATCACCTCAATTTTCTGATCAAAGCGTTCTGAGTGACGCGGTAACCAACCGTCACAAATTCGCTCGGCTTCCGTCGTAATCTGACGCCCTTTCTTTCTGAGAATTGCAAACATTCCGGTAAGAACGGCAGAGACATGGTTCACGGGCAGCAGTTGCCCTTGTTCGGTTTCCCGTTTCTGTTTCTGAGCCAGCGCCAGTTCGTACTCTTTGAATTCCTTCATGGAACCGAACGCGCCGATCAATTCCGCAATTTCTTCCCGTTTATCATCACTCAGGGTTTTGCCTCGGCGGCGGGTACGGGATTTTTGCTCAACCAGGTACGGGGCCAGATCTTTGCACTCATACACATCGTTGCCGCGGGCATCCCTGCCGCACGGCTGAATGTCATTTGCCTCGATCACCTTTTTGATGGTGTTCGGGGATTTCTTCCAGTAGTTCGCCGCCTCCGTTTTGTTCATGGCATATTTGGAGGTCATTGATTCGCCTCCTGTGCGTAAAAACGTGAGGCATAAAAAAAGCCGCTAAACCGCGGCCTTTATGCTTTTACTTTTTAATCATCATCTTACAAATGTATATCACTAGTAATATACATCAATCATTCTGGTTTTCTGACTAGTTCGTCATCATCATTCACAGCCCATTCGCCGGACTCTAACAGCTCAGACGCACACTGATCACAGACGCAGAGACCGCGGTTATCATTCGTGACCACATAATGATTTTTGTGTTCTTCACAAAAATACCGCTCGCAGCTGTGCTCATCGTCGCCGTGCATGTCACCACACACGTAAGTCAATCCACGATGAATCTCTTTATTACAGCCAGGATGATCACAGACAGCATCAATGGCATAACCAATGTAGCGGCCCTGACTGTCCTGACCACAATTCGCCCAACTCATAGCAACACCTCAACGTATATGACTGGTGATATACAAAAAAGCCACCATAACGGTGGCTCATCAACTAAGCATTATGTATATCACCAATGATATACATTAAAGCTGGTATTCTCTGGCAAACAGATTGTATGAGAAAACGCTGACGTCACTGGCAGGCGTACCCACCTGCTCACCAATGAACGACTTCAAGGCCGTTTCATCTGTCATGCCGTTCACCTGAAACTGGCTGCGGTTCTGGTTCCACAGGCGGATCACTTCATATTCTTGCTGGGATGGCTGCTGGTTATCCGCAACTGAGATATCCCAATGAACCCCATTACAGGTATCACCCAGCAAGCCGCAGCCATCCACGTACAGGGTCAGCATGCCCATCTGGCCGGACAGAATACCGTTAAACGCAGTGTTGTTATCGCGCATAAAGATCGCAACCGAATCCGGTTTCTTCCGGGCTTCTCGATAAGCATCCAGCGCCGCCTGCACCATAGTGGCGGCGCGTTCTTCATCGGTGCTGGCCGACGACATCTGAATGTTCAGTATCAGCTGCTGACGATCATTCGCTTTTCTCTGCGTTTCAGTATTCTCAACGGAATAAGCTTTTGCCAGGCCGTCGAACTGCGCCGGGGCACTGGGTTTTGCCAGCTGGTCGAAAACATACGCAACCAGAAGCCAAAGCACCGCCCCAACAATAGCGACTTTCTTTAATGTGAGTTTTTTCAATATGTTCATTGTTATTCCCTGTAATGATTTGCAACAAACATCATATTCAATGCCAGGGAACAACACTAATGCTAAAGGCTGTCACATCGCTCTTCTGTGATCCGCATAAACTCACCGACAGGCAAGTCCCGCCACCACTTCTGATACAGCCTGGCCCGCGCAACACGCTTTTTCGGCACACTGTCTAAATTCGACATCACCCAGGCCGCGGCCACTATCAGCGATAAGTTCGGATTGGTCGACAGCTGGACAAACTGAATGTTTTTCAGATCGATGCTAAAGGCTTTCAGTACATCCTTGCGGTATTCATAAAAGCCATGATGCTTTTTCATCAGCCCGAACAGATGATGTGAGATTGAACACACGCCGCCAAAGCGGCTTTTTACCTGTCCGGCGTTAGATTCAACCAGCGTAATTTCATACAGCAGCCGCCCCAGGTTTCGCACGCCGAACGCGCGACCAACGATAAAGCAGCTGTCTTTTAAATTTTGGGGGGACAATGCGCCGTGTTCCATCTTCCTAGCTCCGTTATTTGGGTGCGACTGACCGCAACGCTGTGAATGCGCCGTTCTGTTGTTATGCTGCGGAATGTCGCGACCGTTCGCCACAACAAAAAAATGTTAGGCCAGGGGTGAGCGCACCCGCACACAGTAAAGTGCGTGTATAGCAGTGGTGATATACATTGCGGCTGACAGGAATCGTATTCAGACAGGCCCGGTTACCAGCCGGGAAAGAAAGCCGGAGTTTGCCAACATTGAACACGCCGGGCATAACCCGACACCAAAAGCGGCTTCCTTTCTTTCAAGACTGAAAAGCAAAAAGCCCCGTAACAACCACAAGGGTTATCACAAGGCTTTTAGCGTTGAATTCGAGTATGTTCGCGGCACCCTATGGGGATGGCGGCGCGTAGTGTTTTGCACATGTAATGACCTTTGGGTTGAGGGAAATCTCAAACCACCAAGGGCTCTAATCTTGGTGGTGAGCCAGAACGAGGTTAGAACCTACCGCCCCAAAGAAACGGCCCGCCAATGGCGGCCCCGCCTGGCCCACCATAGAGGTGTGGCTAGGCACACAGCTTTCGCTGCGTCTTTGGGTGTGAAACGAGGGTTCTAATCTCGGTGCCGGATTTTGCCAGCACCCGGTAATTGTCATTGTTGTGACATACAGAGTCAACTACTTAAGGCCGCGATTGGCCGTTTGCTGGGCGATGAACTTCAAAATGTGCAGATGACCCAGAGAAGCGCCGACACCGTAGACCACGGTCTGGCTGTACGTCATGCCCTGCATTAAACCAAAGTGCCAGGACAGAAACGCCAGAGCGATGGCGATCAGCAATTCACCACAAAAAACTTTTGTTGAAATCTTTTCTGATTCTTTCAGCAACATGCCAACCCGCGCAATGATGACGATAACCACAAACAACAAAGCGCTGTTTGTCTCTTTGTCGTTTGAAAACATATCACGTAACCCTTTGGTTTTTAATGTTCTTTACAGGACACTAGCCCGTTGTGAGCGATAACCGAGGCATAAAAAAAGCCCTCCATCTGGCCGGAGGGCTTTGCTACGTTTCAATGTCAGCTATCTACCGTGGTACATTTTTCCACGATAGAGAAATACTAACCAATCAAGTCACCTTTTTGCAAGCCTTATGACTCAAATTTGAGTCATTTTGTAATATCGAAAGCATGATCAAGGGTCATATCTGAGCTAAAGTGTCGAGAGTAAAACTCAGAAATCGCGTGTTTATCCAGGGCGGACAGACGTTCGTTTAATTGTTCGTTGTGGCTGGAGTAGCGGCGAAAAAAAACCTGCTTGCTGATCCCCATCGCTTCAAACAACTCTTTCATCCTCAGATCATTAAACTCCCTGGCATTCATCAAACGGCGGGTGACCAGCTGCTCAACCCGCTTCTGACTGCGGGCCTGTTTGGGTAAGGGAATATCTTTCATGATGATTTCTACCATGTCCGGCAGCAGGCCGCGGGTGTCATCATCCCCGTAACGGTACAGCAGCCATTTCGCCAGATGTGAAGGTAGGGCAGAAATGGTGCGCTGCACACGCAAATGCTCATACACGTTACCGGAACAATTAAGCTTGGCCGTACCTTTACGGCGGGTGCCATTCACACTAAAGGGATCGCGATCCCGTTCGTCGGCATTCAGGTGCTTTGGTCGGCGGCCTTGGCTGCAATACAAGGTGATGTCGTTAGATTTCAACGGTTGCCAGTTTGTCAGCGCCTCGATGATCAGCTCACGGGCATCATCCATGAACTGGGCGGGCAAGTCGTGGCTGATCATTGTATTACTCCTCGTCTGTAGTGAATTTGGTGATGTTGTGGCGACTGCCGGTTGCCCCGGTGCCGGCATGAACTTTCCGGGCTTCATCCAGGCAGCGAACAACCAGAGTTAACAGGCTGTCAATGTAACGGTCAGCGGCGTCACGCTGATCGTTGTGGTCATACTTACCGTCATGCGCCGGTGCAGACACGCTTACCATAGTGGCAACGTTATGCATGATTTCATCGAACGCTGCATCGCAGCCGTTACCGTTCTTTATGGGGGGAAGGGTATCCAGAAAACCATGGATCCCGCAGATTTGACTCAGCGCTTTATTGCGGTACTTTTTGGGCAGGCAATCCAGCCAGACCCATTTCCACGCCAGGGGGAAAGGGTGGCTCCCGCCCAAGTAACGGCGTACCTGACGACGAAGGGCCGTGACGGAATCCTCATACTCTTTAGGGGTTTCAGGGAACATTTTGCCCAGTTTTGGCGCAAGAATATCAACAGCAAAAGT
The DNA here is from genome assembly GCF_019204055.1 of Photobacterium sp. WH24. NCBI lineage: Bacteria > Pseudomonadati > Pseudomonadota > Gammaproteobacteria > Vibrionales > Vibrionaceae > Photobacterium > Photobacterium sp. WH24. The sequence continues at coordinate 14,311 of NZ_JAGSOZ010000026.1, forward strand.
ATTAATATTTTCGTTACTGTTACTGAACCACTCTAGGGTCTGCTCAATGATGATCGTCGACTCATCCGCATAATCATGACTCATATTTAAGTTCTCTTTGTGACATTGAAATACAAATAACTCATATATGAGCTTTATAGTATCCCATACACATCACTTTGAATAGTGAGCTAAGTCGCTGTTTTGCCATGATTCACCCTCTCGGGACGAGGGTTGTGCTGCTTTTTTACGACACAAACTTGAGCTATTGCGTACCTGAAATAACATTAAATCGATGATTTATGTGGCTTATAGTCATATTAGTGTTAAAAATCACTCTGAAAGCGTTCTTATAAAACCCATTTGTTTTATAATTAAAAAATGTGGAACCATTGTTCCACGATTTTGTAATCAAAATATCTATTAAAAAAATGGTTACTTTTTAATGTTTAATTAAAACAATTTGTTTTTTGACGATAGAAGAGTTGACCCCGTATCAGGGGCGGTAACGTGCATACGCAAAGTTGCGTTGCTCTCCCCTTAGTTGGGCGTTAGATACATTCAATAGGAAATCATCATGCCAGAAGCACACGAAGTATTCGCGGATATTCGGAAGCAGAAAAAGATGAAACAACAAGATTTTCTTGGTATTGCCAGCCGTTCGACCATCGGGCGGTTCGAGCAAGGCGAAGGCGATCTGCCAACGAAAGTTCTTCTCCGAGCATTGAAGAGAATGAATGTGACGTTGGGCGAATTTGTGTCCCGCATGGAGAGTGATGACTCCCAAGGCTATCACACCAGAAATGTGCGTGTGCTGAGTTGGTCTGAAATCGAAAAAGACGAAGCTGCGCCACAAGGAGAGGTCTATTACCCGAAAGGGGCAAAGCTGGAAGCCTACGCGCTGAAAGTTCGGGATGCTGCAATGATCTCTGCAGACTTCCACACCAACTTTCCTATCGGGTGCTATGTGATTGTCGAGCCTATGAAAAAAGTGTCTGACGACACGCTGGTGATTGTGAAATCGGGCGGTGCTTACCACTTCCGACGCAAGTACCGCGGGGCTTTTGTACCTGCAAATCCTGAGTTTGAAACCATTGAATCGGGTGACGTTGTGGGCCGTGTTGTGGGTTGGGTCGGCAATAGCTAAGCGTTGAATTCTGACGATTATTTTATTTTTTTTGCGATATGGGCGCCCAGCCTTGCCAGTTCTGACCTGAGTTGCTGGTTACATTTCTCACTGGCCTGCGCCCTTTCAATCAACTCATTTTTACTGTCTCGCACCTGTTCAGTTATCAGGCTTTGTGCCTGATAACACTTCTTCTGATGCCGTAAACTTTTCTGCAGTTCTTTGACCTGGTCAGCCAGAGCAGCGTTATCTGATAACAGCGCGCTCTCGATGTCGCTCTGTCCGATCAGCGATTCCAGGTAACTCACTCGGGCCAGCGCGTTCTCTAATTCTGTAGCGTCTCGATCTGTGACTGACTGGAGGTAGGGGGCGATTGAATGAGTCATATTGCCACACCCGCGTTTATCACCGCGTCAGATTCTGACGAATTTTTTGCAAATTCTTTGAATGCACCAATGGCACCGGCTTGCGAAATCTCACCCAGTTCGACCACGGTTTTTAGTTGTTCACTGGTCAGCTGTTCGGCATATTCCTGCAATTGCAGCGGGATCCAGGCTGGCACTGGCGGCCGGTCATAGGTTTCTACCAGGTCTAACTGTTCTTCTTCCAGAAATCGGTAAGTCGACAATTGCTTGTCAACTTTCAGGGATGCCCATTCAGACAACGTCAGTTTCCCTTTCTGGCCTTCCGCCAAACTCCATAGGCCGGTGATGTCATAGGCTTCAATAACCAGGTCAACCAAATCCAGAACCCGGTTCATTCGCTGATTAATTTTGCCGCTGTTGATGGCCTGAGAAATCGAAGGCCGGCTAAAGCCGGTGATGTTCGCCAGGTGCTGATTATTAACCTGTGTTCCCCGGACAGTTTTTTGCAGTGCCTGCTGCAGTTTTTCAAGACGATTCATGATGAAACCCGAACGAAAAATTGATGATCTGAATGATCCGCCTGTTGATCACCTTAATTGCACAAAAGTGATCAGCAGGACGAGTTTCATTCCCTTAAAAATCAAATACCTGATAGGGGATGTGCTCAACTCCATGCAAAACCACAAAATTTTCTAAACGCGGAGTCTTAGGGGCGCCAATGGTGCGGAACCCTGTCAGAGTACCTATGAGGCTTTTCTAGCCTCGCCCAGAGAGGCGCTGAACTCCTCAAAACCCAACGGGTTACCTAATCGCCCGTGACGCACAGAGGCGCTTACAGGGCCATTATCAGGCACATTCAGATTAAGATTATCTCTGATTTCATCACGTCGATTTTCCAGCAATGACAGCACTCTTTTCAGCTCCTCAGGCTCATCATGGGCGCAGAACTTATCAACGCTCTGCCAGTCATCCAGAATAATTTCAACCAGCTGCAGGAACTGGGGCGATGCTGGCAGGCCCGCCAATGATTGGGCTAACGTTTCTGTGACTACCCCGCGACCGAGCTGCTTCGCCATTTTATCTATGCTCCATATGAACGTTTTACCGTCGCCGCTGGCCTTCCATGTTCCCAGCGCTCGTTTGAGGAATTCCACACCCTGGCGAAACTCAGCATGTGTATTCCACTCAAGGCAAACACATGTTTCATTAGTTATTGATTTGATGTTCATCACTGGCCCTCTTGAAAGGCTTCTTTGAGAGCCTGCTGACGGCCAGACCGCCAATGCTTTTTTGCACAGCGGCGCATATTGGAAGGAAATGACCGGAAAGCATTCTTAACCATTTTCGCATTAAGAGCCTGATCGACAGACAAATAGCCCCATTCAGACCACTCATCAGCCATGTACCGAACATATGCTTTCAGATTGCACTGGGGGCAAGGGACATCACCGCCAGTGTCTAAATACACATCACCGTTATCATCCCGGCCCCCGCTGTCCATATCCCATAAATACCCGCCTATGCATGTTGAGTCAGGGTAATGCGCCCCAAACTCAAACCCTGAGTAACCGCAACTTGTACCTTGTTCCATATCCATTCCTTGCGCGTTGAATTTCGACGACAAGGAAATCTTAGGTCAAAATGACTCATATTTGAATCAAAAAATACATTCCTATCAGATTAGTGCTCATATTTGAGCTTTTAATCATACTTTCATGGCCTTATTGCACCTCTGTCACACTTCCCATCTTGCGATAATCTTACTTTTTTCTTGAGACAAGAATGCTTGCCATCGTTCCAGAACGTCCCGCTTAAGTGGCTCAATCTCGGCCTGAATGTATGTTCTGTCCAAATTAGGGATGTGATGATTCAATAGAAATTTTATTACCAGCCAGTCCTCTTTACGTTCTTTCCATGATGTTGCGGCCAGCTTTCTCAGGTCGTGTGAACGCCAATTACCTGCAGACAGCTCTTTCACCATCCTGCAAGCTTTAGAACGGGAAATCGGCGGGCAGTCATTCTTTCGCAGGTTACTAGGAAAGATATAATCCCCCGTATAACCAGACTCCTTTAAAAAGTTACGATGTAACTTTAGATAATCAAAAACTTCAGGTGTGATCGGCAGGGTATGTTCATGTCGCTTAGTCTTTATGTTTTCAGTTGGCAGATACCAGGTCATGTTAGACAGATCGATATGAGACCATCGGGCCATTCTGGTTTCTCCCTGCCGTGTTCCATGGCTCAGCATCATAAACACCAGTGTTTTTGCCAGGGAAGATTTACCGCAGGTGATCGCCATAACATCGGGTATGTGCCCAGGCTTTAACTTGCCATCTTTTGTTGGGATGTCTTTTTTGATCAGCTTCTTAAAACGAATTTCCAGCATTGGGTTATATGAAATTTTCCCCAGCTCCAGAGCCCGTTCAAAAATAGCTGATAGCATGTTGAAATAGCTCCGCACAGTCGACAAAGCCAGGTCATTGGCAAACAGTGGTCTGAATAGCTTTTCTTCCACGTTAGATTTCGACACCGCGTTAATTGGCAGGTCTTTCAGTAGCGGAAATAGATGTTTATTGATAGCACTCCGTAACTGAATCCGGCGCTCGTTTGATATGGTCTTGTCTGCTTCATTTCGTTCCTGAAACCAAGCCAGCAATTCGCCAACTGTGTCAAAATGATCAGCAGAGACTGATTTGATGTTCTGGCCAGCTGCAACGTTGGCTGTAATGTCTGACAGCTGATCCCGTAGCCGCTTAGCATCCAATAACGGCCAGGTTCCTAACTTTCTCCAGCAGGCCTTGCCATCTTTGCGAAACACATAAAACCATGCCGCTTTGTCCCTGGCTTGAGTAAATCTAAGCCGCAATGGTTGATTCGTTATGTTGAGTTCATAAATGCTTTCATCCTTCTGGGCACGTTTAATGGCCTCATCGTTGAACTTGCTTTCAATAATTCGCTTCTGTGGCATAGGTTAACCTCGTTTCAATCGTACAATAATTATACCACCGCATAGCAATAAAACTACATAACCATATGATTTATAAAGGTTTATAACCTTCCGCCATGAATAAAACATGCCGCTTGATGCCCGTAGGGCATGATAGCGAGCTTTGCGAGCGGAGACCTTCACCCCCTTAGGGTTAAGGGTTCATTAATGCTGTGAGCTTGTGAGAGAGCCTGAGCAGAAAAACCGCCCCCCATCCTGTTAAGCTGGCCGCTTGCGGCCTTTGGGGAACTGCTGAGCTGATGGCCGCATTAGGCCAATGGCACAAGACGTATAGGGGGGATCCACAGGATTATCGTGTTGCGCTGTGGTTTACTGTCGAATGACAAAAGAAATGTTCAGCGCTGCCAACGAGTTCGTGGTTCTTTCCAGTTTGTTTTTTCTTAATGTTGGCAGTTGGGGCCCGTTAAATTGCCGTGAGGAATTTAAGGTGAGCGCGGTGTTAGGCGCAATTTAATGGGAGGTACCATTAGGGCGTTAGCCCTATAGGCAAAATTCTTTATTTATTAATGGGGATTAAGGGGCCCCGTTAATAAATAAAATGTATGTCCCTATGAGGTGAAATTACCACACCCAAAACCAACTGTTTAAATCAACTCTCATTTATTAAAAGATCTACACAGGGTTATCGACAACAACGAATCGTAGGTGATCGATTCAAAGCCAGGTATCTAAAAAAGCAGAGCCGGAGGGTAAATGATGGGATTCAAACCAGTGATAAACGTGATTCAGGTCACATTTGTTTTGACGGGACGCAATGAGTCTACCGAACCTAATCGGCGAAATGGCAGAGACAGGCAGCTAGTGAGGTAGCGGGGGGCTTTCGTGCCAGTAGGTATCAAACTGGCCCTGTGTAGATTCGGTTTGGTGAGCCTCTAACGAAAGGGCTGATGCCCTCTTTTGCCTTGATAGTTCGCTGGCATAAACAGGCCATACATTAGACAGGCCCGATGAATTTAAACGCAGCTGAGACGCCTCTCGCTGCTGATCCAGCCAGCCAGATTGAAACCCCAACTCCTTAAACAGCTTCATGGTTAACCATTTATAACCCGCCACACCCTTAATTTTCCCCTCATCTTTGTCCAGCAGATCCATAGCTTCACTGTGCAAGTAACCAGCCCGCACCAGCTTATCAATATAGCGATACCAGGTTGATTCCGGCATTTTTTCACCATAGATAGCCTGATAGCGATTACGCATAGCAAGGTGCTTTACTGGATCCAGCTCACGGGGCTTTGCCACGCCTAAACGAAACGTTGACCAGTCCATGAATGTGATGATTGTGCTAAGGATTTTAATCATTCGCTCACGAACACGACGCTGAGAATCGCGCTGCCGGCAATCAACATTGTTCAGAGATTGCAGTATGAAAGGCTTGGCCGCATACCCTGTCATCCGGTCAATGAACTGGCGTGTCGGTTCTGCGACTTTGGATTTCTTCAGGCCGATCAACACTACCCTGACAGCGTCAGAGTATTTTCCGCCGTTTGATGATTTTTTTGAGGTCTTCTTTTGCTGTCCGGGCGTACCTGTCTTGGGCACACCTGTAGCGGAGGTTCGATTATCCATAGCTCACTTATTCGGATTCGTAGTTAGTTGGCGTGTCGGTTGGTGGCCGACGCAAAAAAATATAACTGAAAAGTACCAAGAGGATCAAGCAGAAGATCAAAAGATGTGGCGGGCAGATACAAAAAAGCCCCGCTAGGCGAGGCTTTTCCGTTTAATTTGTTCGCTACCAGCACCACCTGAATAGCTACCGAATCCTGAAACAACAAAGTGAGCAGTTGTTTCAAGTTGAGCGCCTACGAAAACGCCTCGGATGTGTTTATATTAGCGCGTCCCCCTAACAGGGACAACGATTTCTTATAAAGCACACCCCGTTTTCATCATTTTTTTGTAAAGGATCTTACCATTATTTTTTCGTCAAACCTCACAATAGCTCACATATGAATCATTGGCAGCAAACACCAAGACAAACATCATCAAATGTAATCATAATTTACGCTTAATGCGGATCGATTGCCAAATAATCGATCATTTCAAATTGATAACCTACTCTGCAATTTCTTATGGTAATGACTGAATAACACTGTTTAAATATACAGTATCGAAACACCCTTTTCCAGAGGTAGCCATGAAATTTGACGCAAGCGAACATCTGCAAGGCGCTGAAATCACATCACAACAACTCACCGCCATTGCAGTCGCCGCTGGAGAATCTGCTGATCAGCTCGACCAAAATACACTAGCCCTGTGCTTTCAAGTTATTGAACGGCTTGGCAGAGAATGCCAGGCACACTTAAAACAGGTGGAGGTCACACTTCAATCATAAATGTATATCACCAGTAATATACATAGATAAATAACTGAGCTATATTGTCGTTTCAGCACCATCTGAACAAAGGACTAATATGACTCGCATTATTATGATTGGCAGCCGTAAAGGCGGCCCAGGCAAAACAACAACTACCGTCAACCTTGGCTATGAACTGTCAAAACAGGGGAAACGCGTCCTGATTTTGGACTTTGACAGCCAGGGTGACACCACAAAATACTACAAACCCAATGAAACAGAGTTTTACCTGGGTGATGTATTACTTGATCGAAAATTCGATATCTTCAACGCCATCTACCCTGCAGAAATCAGAGGTACCGAACAGGAAAACCTCTTTATCATTCCGGCCCGCCGTGGCGACGTGATGACAAAACTCGACATGGATCTTTTTTCTATTCCCCGCCGCGAGGAACGCCTGAAGTTCCATCTTGAAAAAGTGAAGGGGCAGTTTGATTTTATCCTGATTGATACCAGCCCAGGCACTAGCGTGCTCGGCGTGAACGCTGTAATGGCCGCGAGCGAATTTCTATTTCCAACCGAGTTTAAAGAACATTCATTTGATGGCGTGGAAACCCTGCTGGAGCACATCCAAGAAGTCATGTTTATCGAAGAAGATGAAATTAATTTCACAGTTGTTCCGGTTAAAGTTGACCGTCGCGAGCGCAAATCTTTTGAGTATGGCAAAGCCTATTTAAGCGAACGCTGGCCGGACAACCATGTGAAAACGACTATCTATGCCAGAACCCTGTTTGGTGATGCTGAGCAAGAGCATGTACCCGCGTCAGTTTTGAACGCCGGGCATGAAGCGGCACGCTATTACAAATCACTGGCGGGGGAGATTCTCAATGACTAATGACGAACAACAGCAACTTGATGAATTGAGAGCATCGCAATCGCTCACCCCAGCGCAGAAAGCAAAACTCAAAAGCCTGGAAAGGAAAGAGAAAAAGGCACATCAGAACGATACGCCCAAGACTAAGCGAAACGCGACTTTTGGCATTGTTCCGACAACGGAACTGGTGTCGTTGCCATTTCGCATCAGCCCAGCTGAGAAACAGATAATGATTGATAGGCGAAATGCAATTAAATCAGAAGACGCAATGCTGGAAGCTGAGCGCCTGGGCGGCAAAGATGATCTCAGTAACAACATGCAAATGCGGGCGGCATTGTGGCTAATGAAGAGCTGCAGTAATGAAGAAGTGATTGAGGCGATCAGGGAAGTGAAACTGTCTATGATACGCGGTCGGAAATAATGTATAACACTGATAATATACATGGGCGCTAAGCGCCCTTTTTTTTGTCACTCCAATTATCAAAAAGAAACTTTATCAATGATTTGCGGGCCGTTGGTGACAAGGTTCTGGCAGATGCTGTCACGTCCTCTGGACTGACAGGCTCAAGGTTCATCATATCCAGCGCCAGGTCAAGATAGGTTATTTTTAACACGCGCAGTGCTGCAGCAAACTGAGACAGTTTCAGCTCTGACTTTCCCGACTCACAACGCACATAATGTCGGCGGCTCACACCGATCAAATCCGCCATATCCTGTTGAGTCAAAAGCAACTTTTCTCTTCTTCTCTTAATGGCAACCATCAACTGGTGATGTGACATATGTCACCCTCAGTGTGACCAAGCAATCTCTAAATACGCAAGAATGAGACCATATGTGCATACACTATTTACCTCAATATCATTGTGCTTATGATGCATATGCTAACCAGTTAATAACTAATAAAAATTCTCATTTATGGCTTAGGTTTTATCGCTATGTTTGTCTTTAACTCTATATCAGATTCTCATTTTGCAAAGTTAGAATTAACAAATGTATCAGTTTGCAATTCTCCCGCTGCCGGTATTGTTAACAGAGGTGTATATGGACACCATTGAGTTACTGGAAGAAGTGCAAGCACTCGCAGCATGTGGAAGTGAAGCAGCAACCAACTGGGAGCAGGGACACTTAACTTATTTGTTTATGGAGATCGAACGGAAGATCGCGAAAGCAAAGGAGGAGGTTAAAGAATTGGAAGGAAACACCCCTATTTAACATATATTGCATAATTCGCACTATTATTCAGGGATTTTAATCATTTCGAAGGGAGAGCCGGACAAAGCGCACATTTCTCTATGTTTTGTTCGGTTCATTTCTGTGGATAAACAGTTGTGGATAAGTACCGGTTTCAGATTCTGCCTGAAACGTCGATTTCTGACAGTTGTCTACCTCATTTGTAAATGCTAGGTTGCTCATCACTCTATCATCACCTATTGCACCTCATGGTTACAGATTCAGAAACAACGAATAATGGCATTCAGGGTTTTCCTAAAAGACTGCTGGAACTGATCGGCACTGAATCAAAACTCAGCTTTGGCCGAAACGTGGGTATCACTGACAGTGGCCTGAGAAAGTATTTGCCGCCAGGTAAATCTCTGCCAACGTTTGAAAAGCTGGTTGCAATTGCCAGGTATAAAGGTGTCCAGCTGGAATGGCTGGCAACGGGCCAAGGCCCGAAAGAGATCAGCCAGGGTGAATTTATCTGTATCCCTTGTATCAGCTCTCAACTTCCTAACCATGATACACCCTGGAAAAGCATCACTTCCCAGGGAAAATATCCGTTGGCCGCGCACGAACTCAGCGCCATTCAATGCGATGACCCCAAACAGCTGCTGGCCATCAATACAGAACACGATTCAACGTTGATCAGTGTTGTCATTGATATGGGATACACATCCCTGATTGACGGGTACACGTATGCCATCCGGGCCGGAGATGAAATCTGCGTCCGGGTGATACAAAAGCATAGCGATGGCAAGATCCAAATGGCCGGCTTAAGCTCATTCAGTACCCCAGACATTGCCGCTTCTGAAAACAGCATTGACGTACTGGGAAGAGTTGTATTGAAGACAGTGAGGTAAGTCTTATGCCATTTCCACCGCCAACACATGGCTTTGAAGAACGTCACATCGCTGATTCACTGGATGAGCACCTGGTACCAAATAAATCAGCCATTGAACCCTATAAAGCCACAGCTGATTTGCAACTCAGAACGATCAGTAAAGGGGATGTTATTACCATTGAAAAAGGGCGGGCGCCACATCATCAGTGTGTGGCTCTCATCGAGCAACATGGTGATGTGTTTCTAGCGGTGTTGTACTGGCATCATGGGCGGTGGTTCGCGCGAACCGATGAACATAAAGGCGCTGTATCAGAAGACATGACCTTAATTGGTATCGCGCGTGACCTCATTAAAGATCAACTGCAGTAAGCTTGTATTCCTGCTCACAGTCCGAGCAGCAGTATTTTTGTTCACTTTCTCTAATCAATTCCCCGTCACACAGAGGACAGGCCGGGGCTGACGTTTTTTTTAAGAGCGTTACGGTTACTGCATCAAACAAAGCTCACCTCTAATTGAATGGGCTGTGACCTTTAGACCACAGCTCAATGATCCGGCCCTTGTATTTAATGTAAGCCCAGGGGTATGAACTGACACGGTCATAATCTTCAATCGCCGAATCTAACGTTTCATGCTCAATTGAATACTTGCAATTAATTTCGTTGTCTTCGTACTTACCCGCCATCACAGTGAACGCCATAATTCCGCCTTATATTACTTCTTTTCTTTTTTCTCAGCATTTTTAACTCTGGTTAGTCGAGATTTAAGCAATTTAAGCTCTTTCTCGTATTCGCTTAAATCAACTCCTAGATCTGCGATTTCTTCGGGGTCTTCTTCTTCCTTGATGTAAGCGCGCACTCTTTTAATCCTGGCTTCATGTTCTTTAATTGCGAATTTGAACGCAGCTTGTTTGGTAGTAAACATGCCTTTAGGTAACGGCTCACCTACAGCGAAAGATTCCCTAAAATTTTTAGATATGGATTTGAGCCAACCAAAGTCACCATTTTTTCTAGATAGCTTTCCCCACGTCACCCCTTTGATTTTCTGAATGACATAAACATATGTTCTTTGATCGTAGTAATTACTATCCAATTTACGTCCACGTCGGGTTTGAGAGCCTCGCTTCTTTGCAATCGTTCGAACATGCCATTCCTGCAACTCCACTTCACTTGAGCCGTCATCGTAACTACATGCGAATGCTTTAAATAGGATGGCACCAACCTTAATCCTACTTGTGGGAAATGGTTGTTTACCTTTATTCATTTCAGCTCTCAAAGAAGAAAGAGTAGCAATTCTATCCGCTATGTTCATTGCCAATTTTCCCCTCTACTCGACAATCTTTAGTTCAGGAAAGTGCTTATTCAAATCTTGTGCACTTCTAACTGGCATGTATGCAGAAAAATGCACCCTATGACCGGCACCCCATTTTACCGACATGTATGCTCCCATTGGATCATACGGGTCATCTTTAGGATCAATCCGTAACTCTACGGCATCGGCAGGAAACTCAATAAAAATCCCGCCAGACCGAATCTCAAACTTATCGTCTGACTTTTTAAATACATCGAACTTAAAATCCTTTGTTTCGATGCTTAAGCCTACTGTTGCCATTTCTACAGCCCCCTTAAATCGCAATTTTTTCGTGAAGATAGCCGTCAAAAACTTCATTCAGGAAGTTGTTCAGCTCTGGAATATTTAAGCTTTCAGTGACAGTTGCCACTTCATATTCCTCGCCATCAACAAAAACCAGCAATAGCTCACCTTCAAGTTTTGATGCTTGTTCATCTAATTGAACAATATCAAACTCAGGATGAAGATTAGGCCAATAATCAACTGGTTTAATCGAAAAGCCGTTACAGCCAGCCATTTCTCGTGTGACTCGAACTAGATTACTGTGCATTAACCTATTCCCCCCCAAATTTATGCAGCCAATCGGTTAACGACCTGGTTCATGTAACGCAGCATTTCCCTGCCCGCCCATTCCCGGCATCACAAGAAACACCATTGCCGATCTGACGGGACTCGAACCCGCATAGGCTTGCATGCCTGCTGGAGTTGGAGTCGGGTTGCTATCCCTCACCTTGCCAGCCACTCTCGCTAAGAGCGTTCAACCTATTGAACTACAGATCACTTTCAAAAACGGCCCGAACAAGCCGGGCACCCTGCATTAACAACAATCACGCATCGCCGATATTTCTTCGTCTACCGCGTCACTTGGATTACAACTTTCAACATCATTATCATTAAGTTCCAAAGCTGCTCTTCCCATCTCAATTGCCGTTTCTAAGTCAAAATGACACTGAGTGATCAGCAGTTTCGCGTACTCTGCAACCCAAGCATCACGCAAAACCTGTACTTCTGTATCAACAACTTTTTCTATGCTTCCATTGTCCGAGCAGGGTGTTAATTTCTCTGCATCGACATAGGTGATCGGAATTGCGCCAGAAGTGCCTTCCTCAACGATGTAGAAGTTATATTCCGAGTCATCATCTTCCGGGCGAGCAGCGTACACATGCTGCAACTGATCAACTGAGATGGTCTCAAAATCACGGGCTTTAATTTCACGGTTAAACACTGAAATCGCGTCTTCCCGCGTCTTATGCCCCTCACACCAGAAACCCCACGGCTCACCATCTGCATGGTGGTAAAAATTAATGTCCATATTTGCCCCACTCATTCTCTGACTAACACAAAACCGTTTTCAGACGCTACGGCTCCCGTAATAACGGCGCCATCTTCTGTTCGGACAAGGCCGTATTCTTCCGCGTTTTGAATCGCAACCCGAAGCGCCTCTAAAGCTTTATCCATTTCACTTTGCATATAATGACCTCATTAATTATTGTCATGACATTTATCATATTATCGTCATGACAAAAAAACAACAGTGATTGACTATCTTTTTGTCATGACAAATAATTCAGACATGAATGAAGAAAACAAGAAAACAGCCGGACGGCCTAAGCAAGAGGTCACTCTGGATAAAAAACAGGAAATTCGTTGCACTGAGGATGAGAAAGCTCAGTGGCTTCGTGCAGCCAAAAGCCAGAATATGAAGGTCAGCGCCTGGGCGCGGGAACTATTGAACAAGGCCGCTAAAGGGCACTAGAAATGACAGGGGCCGCGGCCCCTGGTTAGGTAGGTCACCACACCGGCCCGGGTTGGCTGGCGCAGCGCTCCAGCTCATCGAGATAGAGCTGCAGGTTTTGGTGAGAACGGTGGGGGTAGTACACACCGTTATCGGTCGTCGTGTACCACTCCAGCTGTGGGGCGCTCGGCGGACACGGGGTTGACTGACACCCGGCCAGCAGGAGCACCAAAGCGGTCAGCATTAGCCTGATCAGGGTTTGATTTAACAGCATCCTCTCGCTCTTTCTTCTGTTGAGTTTCGACGCGACGCGCCAGCACAGGGGCGAGCTTAAGCAAGCCCGCCAGTAATTTCACCCAGATTGGATTCATCCCATTTTCCGTTTCAGATTGAGTGGGTTTTTCGCCAGATCATTACGGGCATGGCCGAGGTTCCCCGCAAACCATTCCAACAGCTTAATCAGCCAGCTCGGCAGTTTAGACATCAGCTCAGGATTAATCATCTGCCGCACCTGCGCCCACAGCCAGCCGACAGACAACACAAACAGCACCACTACAGAGGCATAATCACCGGCAAGCCAGCGGATGGCCGCAAACACCATGCTAGCCTCTTCGCTGGTCATAGGTTCCACAGCTAGCGCTGTGACAGAAAATAGGGCCAACACAGTAAATAAAACAGCTTTTAACATTTTGTTTCTCCATAAAAAAAGAGGGCAAACGCCCTCATTTATTTATGTATATCACCACTGATATACATTAGTTATCGACAGCACATAGCCGCAAATTCAATGCAATACGTTCAGACCAACCACGGGAAAACTGCGCCCAGGTTTTCAGGTCATTCATAAAGTCCAGCCGTTCGGCCAGGTAACGAAACAGAACATCGTTCACATCGGCCTGTTTCACCGCGTGTTCCGTCAACGGGCCATAGTAGCCATCGGCTTTTGCATCAGCGGACAGCTGCAGAAACTGAACCGCCCGCCACACGCCGTGATTAATCGCCGCATCAAACAGCTGATACAGCACGGCTTTGTGCAGCTTGCTGCCGCCCAGCTTGCACCAGAAATCGCGGTAATAAATCTCGCGAGCCTGATCCAGAGTCAGTGCCTTAATATTGAGGTCTGGGTAACTCATGGCAGAAATGCCGTACTTAGTGCCCTTGCGGACACCTTTGCCGACAATGCCGGTCGTCCAGTTTCCCCGGTCGTCATAGTGATTTTGATATTTGCCCTCATGGCCGATAGTTCGGTCAAAGGCCGTGATGAAGTCTTGCGGGTAGGTCATAGATTATCTCGGTCTGGTTGCCACAATCTGAGTAGAAAAATCGGTTCGGGTACCGCTGAGGGTGACATCATCTAATGACCAGTCCCCTTTACTGCGGGGGCTGGTAAACCCAGTCAGCTGCATCGTCGATTCTGCGAAAAACCGCTCACCGCCTGCGATAACAGTCCCGTTAAAGGTCTGGCCTTCACGGGTCTTTTCCAGCAGTTTGGCTGCGGCGCGTTCGTTGGCTTCCTCCTTGGATTTAAAACTGTCTTTCAGGGTCAGAAACGGGGACTCCCCGATCTCAACCGTACCGTTATCACCCGTTTCACTGTCACGAAAAGTAGCCTTCGCGCCTTTGAAACGGTTATTGCTGGGGAAGCTGATCCGGCCCGTTCCGGGCCTGAGATTTTCCGGGGATATCATTACCAGAGGTTTAGCCCCACCTGACAAGGTCTTGATGTTGCCCTTCATGGCAACGACATACAGGCCATTAACAGGCTTAGCGATGGCATCGAATTTCTTCGCCAGGCGGGCGATAAACGCTTTGTCCGTTTCCTGCGACTGGTTTAAATGCGGCGTGGCTTTGTCGGCCAGCGACGGGTCGATTCGCACCCCATAACCGTGGCGACTCATCACTTTAGTGACCACGTCACGAATAGTGGCCGCCGGATAAGTCGCCTGCCGGGCTTCCCGCCAGGCCGTCTCATCGGTCACCGTAAACTTGGCAGGAGTCAGGCTGATCTGCAGCTCGGCAGGATGCAGGTACTCATCAAGGGCAGACACCTCAAACTTGCCCCGGTAAACACCATTCACATAGAAACTGTATGGCGTCCCGCTGCGGGGAACGAACGACAGGCCGTCCGATCCAAGCCGCAATGTCAGCCGGTCCGCTGATTGACCGCTGGTATCGTTGAGTGACCAGCGGGTAATACGGGGGAGTAACAAACTGGCCTGCTCTCCCTCGAGACGGATGATCATTCCCATAAATCGATCACCTCCACTGCAGCAGAGGCGGCGTCAGGTTCTGACACCACGTCAGGGATATTCACCCACTGACCCGGCGTGAGAAACAGCGACTGCTGCCGCGGATTGAGGCGGAAAAATTCTGCCATCAAAACATCACTGTCACTGCCGCACACCCGGTGGAGCAGCTGCCCCACCGTCTCTTTATATAAGGCTTGTGTTTTCATCCTGTCGGTACTCCCGCAACGTGAGTGATATTTTCAGCACCTGCGCCACACCGTTATCGATCAGCTTGATATAGGATGTCCGTATACTCACAATCGTCCAGCGGCCCCAGCTCTTACCGCTGCCGTCCGTGACCATCACCACCCGCTGTACTTTCTGCATCGCCCGCAACGCATCCGCTTCACGCTGACCATTCCCCCGAAACGCTTTGACATCCAGCGCCCAGTCATCCAGCGCACGGGCTGTTTTTACCTGGCGAGGCCCGGCAATCGCATCAGAGACCGTCCAGCCGCCATCTGAGGTATAGGTATGTTGTGTCAGTCCGTTGCGCTGCACCGGCGACAGAATGTGATCATCAATTGCAATATGCATTTACATCACCAGTGAATGGTTCAGGTTTTGGGTGAGGTCGTCGGCATCCATACCGCGTTCTCTGAGGAATTCAGCAAACAGGGTCTGCATCTTCTCCATAGTTATTTCTGCGGTCTTTTCTGGATCAGATGTACCCTCAACCGTCAGCTGAGGGGCAAAAGTCACCGGGGCCGCCATCTTGGCCGCGGCCATTTTTTCCTGTGCTTTTTTGACATCTTCGGTTTTATCTGGGACGGCATTTTCATCGGCAAACCAGTCGTAAATCGACGACACCAGGGCGGTGCCGACTTCATCCCCAACCAGTCCGCCAATACCTGCGCCAATGGCCGTACCAATACCGGGCAATATCATGGTACCAATCGCCGCCCCCGCCGCCGCACCACCGAGACCACCGGCTAAACCGCCTCCGGTTTCAGCAGCCTGGCGGGTATCCCCGGAGGCCAGCGCACCGGCCATGTTCACCGCATCGAGGCCAATCGCCAGAGGGCGAAGCACAGCCGCCGCTTTGGCCGCTTTTGCAATGTTCAGCCCTTCTGTCGCATCACTGGCCGCGCCGACCATATCAGCCGCCTCTCCGGCAAACGACGGCAGCGAAAACGAGCCAGCTGCCAGTCCTACCCCCGCCGCCAGAAAACCACCTCTGCGGCGACGCCGTGAAGGAGCATCCCGACCAGAACGCCCCGAACCTCTCCGGCGAGACTGACTATCCGCTGAGCGAGAAAATGTATTCATCGCACGGGTCAGCCGATCAGCACTCCGGGCGGCATTGTCCGTTGCATTCGACTGCTGGCGCAGCGCTGCAGACTCACGGGCAATACCTGCCAGATTGCGGGCAAACTTAAAGCCGGCGATCACTTTCTTCGCGGCCACAAAAGCCCCCATTGCGCCGACTAAACCGATCATGCCCTGGGATACGCCCTCATTGTTTTCAACAAAGTCCGCCAGGCCACTGGTTGCAGCCGTGATACCTGCCCGCACCGGTTCCAGCATAGGTAACAGCCGATCACCAACAGCAACCCCCAGGCGATTGAACGCATCCGCGGTTTGCTCATAGTTCGCCGTTGACGTATCCGATACCGCTGCGTATTCCTTGCGCACTGAATCACTGGACGCGTTGGCCGCTTCGCTCTGCATCTTGCGAAGGGCCGCGGTGTCTTTCAGCAGTTTCTGCACATGGGCGTTGGCCTCATCACCAAACAGTGTCTTAATGGCTGCAGACTGATCGCTGGCCTCCAGATCCTGAATGCCACTGAGTACGTCCATCAGGGTGCCCATGGCATCGGTCTGCATGCTTTCCGCAGTGCTTTGGGCATCCATCCCCAGCATGCTCAGAATTTCTTTCTGTGATGTAGTAGCAGCAAAGCCAGCCGTCAGGGCGCCAGTGATATTTTTCGACGCCGTGGCCGCTTCTTCTTCACTGGCCCCCTTGGACAGTAACGACCCGGAC
Source organism: Photobacterium sp. WH24 (assembly GCF_019204055.1). NCBI lineage: Bacteria > Pseudomonadati > Pseudomonadota > Gammaproteobacteria > Vibrionales > Vibrionaceae > Photobacterium > Photobacterium sp. WH24. The sequence continues at coordinate 31,365 of NZ_JAGSOZ010000026.1, forward strand.
AACGCAAGTGCCTGGGCATCTGTAAAGCCAGAGTTCACCATCAGGGCACCAGTTCTGCTCATTACGCCCAGCAGATCCTTGGCCTTGACTCCCCCGTTTTTGTTGGCGACATCATTGATCATGTTCGCCATTTTCATGAACTGGGCCTGACCTTCTTCCCCCGCTGAATAGTTCATGGAGTTTCGCAAAGCCATAGACTTTTCAGCGGCTTCGTCGGCCTGCATGTCCCAGGCAGCTTTGGTCATCAATGTGTCACGGGTGTAGGCGAGCAAGTCCTCTTTGGCTACACCGCCATTCGCACCGCCAGCGGCAATGCGCATCACATCGACATCACCGGCGCCTGACATATCCTGCGCGAGACGGTTCAGGCTTTTACGCAGGGTTTGTGCTTCATCGCCCTTAATCTCATCGTTGTCGTACAGGGTTTTGGCAACATCGACAAAGGCGGTTTCATTGCGTGCAGATGCGCGTCCGGCCAGTGCAGCCCCCGCCGCCACACCCGCACCGGCAACACGAGCATCCGGCAAACTTTCCAGCGCAGCTTTCTTGCGGGCCTGCAGCTCGTTTGACCGGGCCATCAAACGGTTTTCCCGCTCCAACAACTGAGCGGCTTTCTCTGCCCGTCGGTTGGCAACCGCCCGAGCCGTTGAGAGGTTATTGGTATTCAGTCCGGCAGTGCTGAGGCGATCATTTAGATTGCCCAGCGTTTTCACCTGCTGGCTTTCCTTGCTTTCCAACTGGGTCAGCCTGGCCGTGAGTTTCTTCACCTCTGCCTGCTCACGCTTGGTGAGCTGATAATGACTGTTTTGTTTTTCGGTCAGCTTACTCACAGCAGCCTGAGCACGGATCAGCCGGTTCTCTTCCTGCAGACTGAGCTTAATCCCCTGCGATTTCTTCTCGTTGAGGTGCTGTAGCGAATTGCGGTTAGTTTGCAGAGACAGAGTTTCTGCATCGGTGAGGCGTATGGTTTCCTTTTGCTTAGCGGACAGCGCCTCCAGAGACTTGCGGGTGTGCTCCACTTCCCCCCGCGTTTGAGCTATAGCTGTATTAAGCCGCTCATACGCGTTCACATCACCCGCCTGCTGACGGCTGGCCTTCATTGCATCATTGGCGGCCTGCGTCGAAGCCGTCAGCGCCTGCTGGGTTTTATTCAGTTTCAGGACTTCGGCCGTTGCCTGACTGGCATCCGCCGTGATCCCGACCTTTATTTTATCTTCCACGGCGCACCCCTAATTGAGCCAGTGCCATTTCATAGCGACGAATAGCGGTTTCTGTCGTCCAGTTCCTGGCATCGATGGCGGAATACCCGACCAGGGGGATCACATCCAGTACAGTTTCAATCTGGCTTACTGATAGAAGTCCGCCGTTTTCGACAAAAAATCATTGACCGCCTCATTGAGAGACAGAAAATCTGGCTGCAGCATGGCGTCAATTTCTGACGCGTCTAAATCCGTGATCTGCTCAATCATGAAAATGGTGTGAGCATGCGCATCTGAGTAATGACTGGCGTCCAGCATTTGCTGAATAGACGGCAACTGCAGCGAAACACGTTCTTTATTTTTAAAAAACAAAGTGATGAATTTGTCTTTCAGATCGCGTGTCTCTCCGGCCAGCTCATAACCTGTCTTGATATAGAAAGCGTGAGACTTCCAGAACACCGTATTAAAATCCGGGGTCGTCATCTGGCTGACTTCCTCTGCAGTCAGGCCAGTGGTTAGTGTCACCAACTGGATCTTATCTTTATCAGTCAGTACATTGCCTTCGGGCTGAAAACTCTTACCAGCCGCCACGGTATACGGCTGTACCGTCACGGTTGTTTTGCTGCCAATCGGTTGCAACAAGGTATGTACAAAACGCAGATAATCAGGCGCCTTTTTTTGCTTACTCATGATTCATTCCCATAAAAAAGGGGCGTATAGCGCCCCTGGTAAACTGGTTTAAAGCTGTTTCGATTAAATATTGAAGAGTCGGCCTTCAATAAAATAATCACTGTTATCAATATCAACGGTCGTGATCGGCACACCGTCGTCCATGAACGCGTATTTGTTCACCGTCCCCTTGAGGGTAATCTCGGCTTTCTTACCCGTTTGCGTGGGCGAACGTTCAACTACACATTCAGCCGTCATGGTGTGTATGCTCTCGGATCTCTTACCGTTCTCGGAATACTTTTCTTTGTAGATCACCACCCCGGCCCGGCCAAGGGTGACTGTCCCCATCAAGATACTGGCCGACTCACCTTTAATCGGAATTGAGAATTCCCCGGCATCAAAGCCAACAATGTCTTTCCCGCCGACAAAAGTGCCTTCAACATCTTCATAACGCGGGGCAAAGGTGGGCGGGGTAAACTCTCCCAGGTCACGCGTCAGCTTTGTGCCTGTCGACAGCTGCAGTGTCCGGGAGATCAGAATGCGTTTTCCCATGGATTAGGCTCCTTGAATAGCAGATTCGACAAAGGTCTGAACAATGCCGTTAACCTGGTTCAGTTCAACAATCGAATTCTCATTCGGGCGATAGGCACCCCAATCGATCACCAGCACCCACTCACCATTGTTATAACGTTCAACGGTGTTTCGCTCCGGGTGCAGATAAACCTTGCCATTAATCACAGCACCATCCACGCGCAACGTAGCAAACCAGTTTGATAGCTGAGCAATACGCATTTCAAAGAAATCCAGATCCAGGTTGAATTTCATTGTTTTACGATGCGATTTCACCACTTCCCGGATAATCTGGTTTTCAACGCCGATGATATTACCGAAGCTGCCATCGAGCGTTCGGGTTCCCAGAAACATAATGCCGCCATCCGGGTCACCGACGGCCAGACTGACGCCCTTTTTGTTCAGGTCGACGCCTTCACTTTGGCTGTCGTTAGATCGATAAGTCACCACGCGGGCCAGATCGTCTAATTTCAACGGGGCACCATTCGGGGTATTCCATGGTTTAACTGTACAGCGAGCGGCCATGCCATAGGTTGACGGTGCAATGACATGCTCCCAGCGTTCGCCGTGAACATCCACACACCAGACTTTCTTATGTGCCTCGCCAAACTCAGCCGCATAGGTTTTCGCGGCGGCAGTGTTAGTATCCGGCCCATCTGTCCAGCCTTCGGCCAACAGTTCGTCACAGATGGTTGCCAGCTGGTTCACGATACTGCTATCACTAAAACCAGGCACGCCGATATTGGTCGGCGCTTCCGGACATCCGGCAAATGCCATCAGCCCCGTGCGCTGTCCGGTGGCCGGCACAATATCACCAACGATGTTTTGCATGGTGTCAGTTGGGGTGGCGCCCTCTGGTACCACAATCACATACAGCGGTACTTTCGCTTCTTCCAGAAAGAAACGGGCATTGTGATACAGCGTGCCTTGCGGGTCAGGAGTAGTGTCCAGCTTTGCCAGATCTTTTGTACCGTACAGCTTAATCGGTTCGTGATATGCCACCTCTGCCGCTTTATTCGGGGCCGTACCAATCATCGCCCCGAGCTGTTCTGAAATCCCCCCCATGGGGGATAAGGGCTCACTGGTTTCAACCGTGATCCCGTTGTGGTTCATTGAGGTATCCGTTGCCATTATTTCGCCTCTTTCGCCTTGAGCTTACCTTTGTTAATGAAGTATTCCGCCTGAGAAGGTTTCAGCATCAGGACGTCATCTTTTTGATGCCAGCGCGACAGAAAACGAAACGGTGCCAGCGCGATATATTCACGCTGAACTTTGTTTTCAGGCGGGGCGGTCAGGGTTTTCTCTGCCATGGTTTCACCTTATTGCGGGCAATAAAAAACCGCCGGACGGCGGTTTATTCTGGGGATTGCGGATTCGGGTTTTCCGGCCAGGGGTGTTCCAGTTTGATTTTTTCGTACCACTCCAACGCCTGTTGTTTGGTTGCATCTGCTGCCACTTCTTCACCCAGTTCACGCAACATCAAGGATTCGCTCAACAGCGGATCAGAAAGCTGCGCATACTTTTGCCGGCGAATGTCGTTCACCGCTTTTACTGCGGCTTCGAACTGGGCCTGTTGATCGATAATCCAATTATTGTCAATTTCAGACCAGACTACCCACGAGCTATCTTCTGGAGCCTTCTCCGTATAAATAGGGTCATTCAAGTAATCCAGATTTAATACCTGGCAAGGCTCTTTCGTGGCTTTGTGATAAACAAATACAGGAACTTCAATAAACTGCGCTTTTGAAAAATCGGTCCAGAGCCATTGATAGCCCAACTTAGGAGGTCTAATAAGCGGCTCAAAACTATCAGGTACCGAGACACAATTTTTGTCACGGACAATCCGTTCACAGAATTTTTCATCTATCAGTCTCATTTACACATCCTCTGCCCACCGGCCAAAGGCCACCCAGCTAATCAACGGATTATTATTAGTGCTGTTCGTATACATCACACCTTCGGTAGAGAAATACACATTCACAGATATTCGATAACCGGATAAACCCACAAATGATGCACCCGCCAAATATGTTGCACCGCTTCCGTCTGAAAATGCTGACGCGAGGATAGACTTTGTTGACGTAAATGGAACAGGGAATATTTTTTCTACTTTTCCCGTTCCTTGATTATGTGTGTTTGTCCCCATTTGTATACAAGTGCCATTGGCATATAACAGCGCCCTGCCATTTGCATTATTGACTTCTTTAAACGGAAATTCACGCCACGTATCAAGAACATCTCCGATCGGATTAACAGCCATGACAGCAGTATGTGGTTTATTACAGAAAAATTGCTTCAACTGACCATTGTCAGAAATCGAAATAACTTCACCGCGCATATAGTCTCGGCTGGAATCGTAATAATGATGCGGGTCAAGCTCTCCCTTATGCTCTTGCAGTGCAAGTGATAAACCATCTAATGCCGCTGATAACCCCACAACATTGTTTATCCCAGGTAGATTAGCGGATGAAAAAACCGAGGCCCAAGTTGGAGCTGCTGTTGTATCATGCGCAACACCGAACCATATTTTTGATGGTGGCTTAATATTGTCGATGAATATCCATGCATTACCACCACTGATATCACGCGCATTTATTTTAAAAATATACCCATAACCACTACCAGAGCTCACAGGCAAGTAAGGGCTGTTTAATTGAACCATGGCAGATAAGCCAATCGGCTGAGCGCCGAACCACTCAGGCCCAGTGATATTTACAACACCAGAGGACGCGCGGTTAAGGTTTGTTACACCGATAGTGTCCGCAATTTTTGCGGATTCTGCCTTTGCTCCAATTGGCAGACGCTGTGAAACAGCGGCTAACAAGTCCTCATGGTCAACATAGACTGAGGATAAGTCGACTTTAACGTTAATAATATCAGCATTTGTGGTGAACATTTCCACTGCATAGCGCAAAGACTCTGTAGCACCTTGCTCCAAAGTCGGCTTCCAATCCCCTTTACCTCTCGCATAACCGTATAAGGTTCCATCTTCAAGACGTATTCCAACCTCATTGATATAGAACCCCCCCGTATCAGCAGGAATATCACCCTTAAATACGAGTAACGTTACATTGTCAGCATCAGTCAACATCGCACAGGGAACAGAATAAACCTCATTTAGCATTCCCGTTTGTAAACGAGGATCTTTGTTATCTGCCAGCAGGCCGTCGCCAAACACCATTTCAGTGACTTTTAAAACCCTACCTAACTGAATGGCATTGTTTTCAGCTGCGATCCCCGAATTTGTAAGATAACAGCGTAAATCTCTATCAATATCAGCCATGTTTAATTCTCACTGATTTTACTTGTTGAACAAAGGAAGAGCGGGGTTTGAACATTTTGAATAATGGAGGAACCGAAGGCGCAGCTTTGACACGAACCAAAGATGTTTTCTGCAATAACAGTGCTTTCGTCTTATGTGCTTCATGTGATCGAGACAAGCTCAGGCCGATCACATCCCTTTCTGAACGATAAGTGTCTATTCTGGCGTTCAATCGACGCGACATTTCAACGGTTAATGGCTTTTCCGATAAACGGCCTTCCACTATAAGTTCATATTTTTTTAA
>NZ_JAGSOZ010000027.1:0-22130 GCF_019204055.1 Photobacterium sp. WH24
GGTATCGGGTCGGCTATGTTGTCTGAGCTCAGCGAATATTCGAAGAGTCGGGATGTCGACTTCATTATTTTAGTCTCTGATCTGACTGAATTTTATTCTAATAATGGCTTCAGGCAGATACATGCGCCAAGTGCCTGGCTAAGGTTGCATGAGCATAAAAATTTCGGTGTCGCCTTTGAGCATCTTGATGATATTTTTATTAAGCCCACTAGCGGTAAACACTGGGAGTCCGGGCAGTTAGATTGGCTGGGGTATATGTTTTAAGGGGTCATTGGCTTTGATCATAATGAGTGGCAGGATGGTCAAGGGAAGCGGCACCATCGATGATGAATGAAAAGGATTCTTCCTGTGACATATGATGAATACAATGCATTTTGCCGTTCTTTGCCTGCAACGACATACGTCGTACAGTGGGGAGGCGCCCATGTCTGGAAAGTGGGTGGCAAGGTCTTCGCGATAGGTGGCTGGGGGGAACCCGGCGAGCCTGCATACACTTTCAAAGCCTCTGAACTCAATTTTAATATTCTAAAAGATGAGCCTGGATTCAGACCCGCGCCATACCTGGCCTCGCGGGGTATGAAGTGGATTCAGCAGGTTGATACCGTCAAGACAAAAGATGAAGCGTTAAGATATTACCTCAAAGAGTCATACCGTATTGTGTCTTTAGGGTTAAGTAAGAAAAAACAAAAAGAGTTCGGTCTTAATCAGGATGATTAAAAAAGTGAGTCAGAACAAAGCACTTGAAGCCTTCGCTCGTTAACTAACGGCTTTAGTGTGAGCATTCTGAAAGCTGCGGTTGATATTGAGAAATGGTGTACCGAAAATGAATGAACGGTTGATAATTGATACCTATGAAACTGAGAAGGGATCAGGGCTATGAAATGTCAGACAATACCCGTTATTAGGATATTTGATGAGGATAAAGCGAAAGAGTTTTATTTGGGTTTTTTGGGCATGGAACTGGATTGGGAACACCGTTTTGAAGAAGGTTTTCCGATTTACATGCAAGTGTCTAAGGGAGATTTTGTTCTTCATCTTAGTGAGCATTCGGGCGACTGTACACCTGGAAGTAAAGTTTTTGTTAATGTCCGTGAACTGGACTCGTTATTTTCAGATATCACGTCAAAACCTTATAAATATAACAAGCCAAACATTGAAGATGCACCCTGGGGGGCGAGGTGCTTTACTGTGACAGATCCTTTTTCTAACCGGATTGTATTCAATGGTGCGGCTCATTTATAACGGGCACATGTTAGCCAGTTGTATTCAGTTTATTAAACATTTAGCTCCTTAAAATGGCTGGTGGATGGGGAGCCATTTCGTGCCCAATGCCTGTCCCGCTCTTTGGGCCAGCATACATATTCAAAGCATTTGAACTCAATGTTAGTATCTTAACTGGTAAAAATTACCAAGAAGTAACATTTGATAAAATGTGTTAAAAGCACTGGTTTACGTTAATGCTCAAAGTGTGTGATCTCACGTTGACAATCGGGTAGACTAATTGACGGCAGGCTATGTCTCGTATCAAAACAATAACAGTGTCATTCTTAACCAGAGCGATTGTTCTGGTTTTTTTGTATTATCCCTAATTTTACTTCACTCACCCATGACAAGATTCGCAGGACAAGTGATATGTTTTTCAGAAAAATGAAGCAACAAAACCATGAGCTGAAAGCAGAGCTATATGCATTATCGCAAGTTAAAGAAAGTATAGAGTCTGATATGCTTCGACTGACTCTGGACGAGGGTGGGAATGTAATTTCAGCTAACGCATTGTTTAAAAATGATATTTTGTTGCCTCTGGAAGAAATTAAAGGTAAGCATATTGCTGATTTAGTTCCTCTGCAGGCGCGGGACACTCGTCACTTTCATTTGATGTCTGATGCCATCAGGCAGCGGAAGCACTGGAATGGTGCCTTGCAAATTTTAAAAGGTAATGGTGAAGAAGTTTGGTTGAGGGCTATCCTTCAACCCATTTTTTCTGCGAGCGGCGGTATTAAGCATATTGTTATTTACGCCTCTGAGCTTACCAGAACCATTACAAGGTCCCGGGAGCAAGAGGATCTTATTAATGCATTGAACCGTTCTACGGCAGTCATTGAGTTCACGTTAGACGGTATTATTATTGATGCTAATAGCAACTTTCTGGCGTCTATGGGTTATGACAAATCGAAAATTGTCGGGCAGCATCATCGCATTTTTTGTGAGAGTTCAGAAGCCAACTCTCCTGAATATCGTGCGTTTTGGCAAAGGCTGGGACAAGGGGAGTTTGTCTCTGACCGGTTTAAACGTATCGACAGTTATGGGAATGTCGCTTGGTTAGAAGCGTCCTACAATCCCATATATAACGCGCATGGTGAGTTATATAAAGTCGTCAAATTTGCCACCGTGATTACTGATCAAATTAATCGTGAGATTGCGATTGCGCAAGCCGCTGACATTGCTCATGAAGTCTCGACAGAGACTGGTCAGCAGACTACTCAAGGCAAACAAGTTATTGATTCAACCATAGAAAAAATGGAAGAGTTAACAAAAGTGATGGAAAAAGCGAATGCAGGCATTCAAGCACTGTATGAGCAATCTCAGAAAATTAACGAGTTGGTTAGCAGTATTAATGGGATAGCGGCGCAAACTAACCTTCTGGCGCTGAATGCTGCCATTGAAGCGGCCAGAGCTGGTGAACAGGGACGTGGTTTTGCCGTTGTTGCTGATGAAGTCCGTCAACTCGCTTCAAGGACAAGCCAGACCACTGAAGAAATTGTTACTGTGGTATCTGAGAATTTAACCTTAACAGGGAATGCTGTTCACTTGATTGAACAGGGCTTGTCTCAGGCATCTGAAACACTCTCTTTGTCAAACAAAGCTGGGCAAATGATGAGTGATATTCGCAAAGGGGCCGAGAAAGTGGATATGGCGGTTGGTAGCTTTACCAAACAGCTATAGCAATGAAGAAGATTAGGTTCAGTGCTATCTGACAGATATTGCTGGAAGTGTGTGTGAGTTCTGGCCTGAAGGTGCTATCTCTTCATTATGAACGTACTGAAGAAATGGCACCCAGGTTTCATTCTGGCTATTGAGCTTTCCTGATTTTTTGATGAACTTCTGACAAGTTATCGCGGGTTCTCGTTGCGAATATGTATCTGTTCAGACTCTCTTCTCTCAACCTGACACGAAACAAATCACAATTATAGGTTGCTACCAGGGAGTGAAAGCCTCAGAATGTCGGACTTTTCGCCGTCAGAGAGTTAGGCGAACATTCACATCATTAACAATTGAGAATCATATATGGGTTTTGCCTCGATAGGTCTTTCTGCGCCAATCCTGAAAGCTATTCAAGAAAAAGGATACGACACTCCCTCACCAATTCAAGCACAAGCTATTCCAGCTGTGTTAGATGGAAAAGACGTCATGGCTGCAGCTCAGACGGGAACAGGTAAAACCGCTGGCTTTACATTACCGATTCTTGAACGTCTTTATCAGGGCCCGCAGGTTCGCAGTAACCAAGTGCGTGCGCTTATCTTAACGCCGACGCGCGAGCTGGCAGCACAGGTGCAGGAAAGCGTGTCTGTCTACAGCCGCCATCTGCCGTTGAGCAGTGCTGTGGTGTTTGGTGGGGTAAAGATTAATCCGCAGATGATGCGCTTGCGCAAAGGCGCAGATATTCTGGTGGCAACACCAGGGCGTCTGATGGATTTGTTCAACCAAAACGCAGTGAAATTTGATCAGCTGGAAGTCCTGGTGCTGGATGAAGCCGACCGTATGCTCGACATGGGTTTCATCCGCGATATTCAAAAAATTCTCAAATTGCTTCCAGCGAAACGTCAGAACCTGCTGTTTTCAGCAACGTTTTCTGAAGAAATTCGCAGTCTGGCGAAAGGCCTGGTAAACAACCCTGTTGAAATTTCTGTCAATACCGCGAACTCGACTGCCAGAACGGTAGAGCAGTGTATCTATCCGGCCGATGTGAAGAAGAAAGCGCCTATGCTGGTCAAATTGATCAAGGATGGCGACTGGCAGCAAGTTTTGGTGTTTACCCGTACTAAACACGGTGCAAACCGCCTGGCAGCATTTTTGTCTGAAGAGAAGCTGGCTTCTGCGGCCATTCACGGTAACAAGAGTCAGGGCGCACGAACCAAAGCGCTGGCTGATTTTAAATCGGGCAAAATTCGCGTATTAGTGGCGACAGACATTGCTGCACGCGGTATCGACATTCCTCAGTTACCACAAGTGGTGAACTTTGAGCTGCCTAATGTGGCGGAAGATTATGTTCACCGTATTGGGCGTACAGGCCGCGCGGGCGAAACAGGTAAAGCGATTTCGCTGGTGTGTGCTCAGGAAGCAGACGAGTTGTTTGGCATTGAGCGTTTAATTCAGCAACTGCTGCCGCGTATGGAATTGGACGGTTACAAGCCGAGCAATACGTTACCGGACTCTAAGCTGGATTCGCGTCCAATCAAACCGAAGAAACCTAAGAAGCCGAATAAATCTCGCTCAGGTCATGCTGAGGGTGAGAGACACAATGCAAGCGGTAATGCAGCGCAAAAGCCAAAGCGTCGGACAAATGGCCACTCGGGTGGTGCAAATAAAACCGGTGCGGGCAAAGCAGGCAATGGTGCGCAAAATACACGTGATACTCAGTCGCGCAGCCCTAAGAATGGTGCTGGACGCTCTGAGGCGGGTAACGCAGCTGGTGGCAACAAGCGACCTGCTCAGCGTCAAAGAGCGCGCCCGCAATCGGCGTAATGCCGTTGTGATGATTCACCTCTGATAACAAGCCTGTCTGAGACAGGCTTGTTGCTTTTGAGCCGGTATTAATTTTCGTTACTGGTTTGCGTAATACAATGCTTGGCCAACTCATGATACCGGGCCTGCATGGTATCGACGAAATCGTTGGCATCGTCAAAATGACTAACCGGCTCACCAATTACCACATCACAGTTAAATGGCACAAACATAGCGGTGCCTCTGGGTAAAGAACGGCCCAGCCCGCGCATGACAACCGGGATAACCGGGCACCCATCATGATCTTTCACTAAATGGTAAATGCCTTTCTTAATACCGCTCATGGTTTCAGGTTCGCCCCGGCTGCCTTCCGGGAAGATGATCAGTATATCCCCTTGTGCCAATGCCTGATGGCATTCCTGTAATACCGCTTCGCGCTGGCTGGGTGAGGGCGAGCGCCTCAGCGGAATAATGCCAATGATGTTCAGCGACAGCCAGGCAACGACTTTATTGGCCAGAAAGTAATCCGCCGCGGCGACCGGACGAACTTTATGGACGATGGAAATGGGAAACAGCGCCAGCAACACCAGCGTATCTAAATGGCTGTTATGGTTGGCTGCCACCACAACCGGACCATTTACAGGCAGGTTTTGCCGCTGGATGATGTTCAGCCCAAGACCAATAAATACCAGCGGCTTAACAATGAAGAGGATGAATAACACCTTGAGCACGTGAGCCATGGAATCCTCAATAGTAGAGATAGTAAATGTAGTGGAAAAACAGCGGCGCAGTGAACATCAGGCTGTCGATGCGATCCAGGATGCCGCCGTGGCCCGGAATAAACTGGCTGGTGTCTTTAATCTGCAAGTCTCGTTTTACTGAAGAAATCACTAAATCTCCGATAAACCCGCTGAACGCAATGATCATACCGGCTACCAGACCCTGCAGCGAGGTGAGGGGTGTGAGATAGGGCGCGACAAAATACGACACCAGAATCACGGTTGCGCTGCCGCCGATAAAACCTTCCCAGGTTTTGTTCGGGCTGACTTTTGGCACTATCTTGTGTTTGCCGAAAGACTTGCCCCATACGTACTGACACACATCGTTAAACTGGGTGAACACCAGAAGAAACAGCAGCATTCCCAACGATCCGGCATCCGGGTTCAGGCTTGGCAAGACCAGCAGATAGGCCATATGGCTGATACAAAATACGGTTAGCATCATGGCCCAGTGGATAATACCGGCCGAGCGGATGAAGCCTTTGGTATCGCCAATCAGTACCATCACCATCGGCAGGTACAGGAAGACATACACAGGGATGAAAATGATGAACATGCCGTACCAGCCAATTGACAGCCAGTAATACTGAAAGGGAATCGACAGATAGGCCCAGAAGATCACACGGCGATCTGTCATTCGGGTTGGCACAATAGACAAAAACTCTTTCAGCGCCATAAAACTCAGAAAACCGACAAAAAACAGCGTATAAGTCAATGGCAGGTAGAGGACGACGAAAACAATCCCAATCATCCACCACCAGGAGCGGATACGCAGCTTCAGTTCAAGGTAATCCCTGTCTGGGTGGGCGCGCGATTTCCACAAATACACCAGCGTACCTGTTACCAGTACCGCAATGATGGCAAGCATCAGATGCAGTGAATGGGAAGGAATACTATTCATTGTCTGCGCTTTCCTTACCAGCCTGCTGTGCCGCTTTAAAGCGATAAATACCTGCCAGACGGCGCCAGGTGGTCATCACAGATCCAATCAGCATGATCGTTAGCGCGGCGTCCAGCGTGTAGGCCAATACCTCTGGCAGCAATGCGAACACCTGGCTGACGAACAAGACAAGGAAGCTGACTGTCAGCAGCGCCATTCTGTGCTGTTTGGCCATAGGCCCGCGGAAGTCGGCCGGACAGCCCATGCTGACCCCTAATACGCGAACGTAAGCCGTCAGCACGGCGACGAGGGCGCACAGCCATGCCAGTGTCATACCGATATCAGACTGTGTTGCAAAGCCTGTGGCCAGAATCAACAGCGAGTCAGCAATCCGGTCGGGCACGTCATTGAATAATTCACCTGCCGGGGTTTTCTTGCCGCCTTCTACAGCCACCATTCCGTCGAACAGGTTGCACAGCAGCCGCAACTGAATACAGGCTGCAGCGACAAGCAACAGGGTAGTGAACGCAGAGGCCTTGTACCACAGCAGTGTGGCCAGGCCTATGATGGCAAATACTATGCTCATCAGAGAGATCTGGTTCGGTGTGATGTTTTTCTGGCTTAACCAGACCGCAATGTGCTTGGTTAAAGCCTTCTCCCTGACAGCAAGGGGACGCCGGTTGGATTCTGGTTCGTGCTGATTCTTCATGTTTATGGCTTATAGAAAAAGAAAGATGAGCTGGCAGACCACAGTATTAAAGAGCGTTAATCATCTGCGTAAATAAGATGGATGCACGACGGCAGATAAAAAGGGCTGCAGAATGACTTCGGTCTTGTCAATCGAACTCGCCAGCAAGGAGACATAAACATAAATGGAATAGATTGAATATCAAGCGATTGATTATGACTTTTTGAACTGCTTTCAAACCTGAGCGACAATAACCAGTAGCCCGGATACCCATACTGGGTTTGTTCGGTAATGCGGTGGCATGGCTGCGCAGAAAATCAGGCTCACACAGTTGCATTTAAATCGTATATGCGTAATATTGGATTTATTGGTATTAGTATAAAAGATCTGGTTCGGCAGCATTCGCCAAACTGAAACTATTAACTGCATTTGTGAGAGTAATGAAATGACAGAATTCACACCCTGGACGGCGCTGGCTGGTGGGGCAGTGTTGGGCGTTAGCGCCCTGATACTGCTGCTGTTGAATGGCCGCATAGCGGGTATTTCAGGTATTGTCAGCGGCGCGTTGGATGTCAGTGAGCCAAACGCTAAATGGCGTTGGATGTTTATAGCGGGACTGATTATCGGCCCCTTACTGGCTGCCCCTTTTGGTACATATTTGCCAGAGCGTATTGATGCTGGCTGGCCTCTTATCATTGCTGGTGGGCTGCTGGTGGGCGCAGGAACAAGATTAGGGTCTGGCTGTACCAGCGGGCACAGTATTTGCGGCATTGGGCGTCTGTCTCACCGTTCTATCGTCGCAACAGTAGCCTTCATGGTGGTTGCTGTTGTTGTGGTATTTGTTGTTCGCCATCTGTCAGGAGCGTAATGGTATGCAGATGATTATCGCCCTTGTCGCCGGTTTGTTGTTTGGTGCCGGGTTAACGATCTCTCAAATGGTCAACCCGGAAAAAGTGTTAAATTTCCTGGATGTAGCAGGACAGTGGGATCCCAGTTTAATTTTGGTTATGGGAGCGGCATTGGTCGTTTTTGGCCTGGGATATCACTTTTTGGTGAAACCCCGCTCAAAACCTCTGATAGCTGAACAGTTTTATATTCCTGTCAATAAAATTATCGATAAGCCTTTGATCATAGGCGCTATTTTATTTGGCCTGGGATGGGGTTTGGTGGGTATTTGCCCTGGGCCTGCTGTGAGTAATCTGCTGGGAGGCAATACTAAAATTTTCGGCTTTGTTATCGCGATGTTGGCGGGGATGCAGTTTTCTGGCACTATCGACCGTCTGCTTAAAAAGTCTTGAAAATTATGAGGGTAGAATGCGAGATTATTCCAACATGGAGGCAAATGTAGAGCAGGCTGTTGAACTGCTCAAAGCCATGGGCAACCAGCACAGGCTGATGATACTGTGTGTACTTCAGGAAGAAGAATTGTCTGTTTCTCAGCTGAATGAACGATTTCCTATCCCTCAGTCTTCTCTGTCACAGCATCTGGCCTGGCTGCGCCGGGCCGGTTTTGTGAAAACGAGGCGGGAAGCGCAAACTATCTACTATCGGCTCGATAATGCTGCTGTTATCGATATCATCGCGATGCTTCAGAAGCATTATTGTGCGGACTGAATCTGCTTGCTGTGAATTTCTCGTCAATCTGGGTAAGATTTACTCAGATTGATCTGCTTCTTATTCTTATCCAGTCAGTCAATTTGACCTGTATTCCATTTTTTCCAAGATCAAAATCAAATATTTCAACAATGCAGGTTGTAGTTTGTGTGGTACCTCATTATTTTGCTTCCTGACCGAACGCCTTGCCTTGACCTGGCAAGAGATGAAATATCAGCCAATTTGGCTGGTTTTTATCAGAAATGACCGAAGTTCTATCGTGTTAGGAGTACGATAAATGACATTACACTACTTGCTTCCAGGCCAGGCATTATTGCCGGGTAGGGGCGTTATTCTCAGCATTTCCCTTTTAAGTGCTTTGCTCAGCCGCTGTGCTTTGACTTTGCTGCCTTTTTCACGCCCGTTTTCTGCCTATCGCCTTCAATTCTTTCGTCGATTTAGATGTTTTGGCCATTGTTAGCCCATACAGAACACAACTGATTAGTGTCAGAATGCTTTAAATATAATTAAATCAGATGGTTATAAAGAACATGCTTGAGTGCGCTTTTTACATAAGCTGCAGTTAGGACTTGAAGGAAAATTCCGTGAATATGAAATTGTTAGGCAGTTCCCTGATTATTGCAGGTACAGCACTGGGTGCAGGTATGCTTGCCATTCCTATGGTGTTGGCCCAGTTTGGCCTGCTGTGGGGCACCTTGTTAATGCTACTTATCTGGGTAGGTACAACCTACGCGGCGCTGCTGTTGCTTGAAGCCAGTATCAAGTCTGGTGGTGGCCTGGGCATGAATTCCATTGCCCGTAAAACATTGGGTAAAGGTGGCCAGCTGGTCACAAATGGCTTGCTGTACGCGCTGCTTGTGTGTTTGCTGATGGCCTATATTATCGGTGCTGGCGATCTGCTTAAAAAGCTGACAGACAGCCTTGGAGTGGTATTAAGTGCCACGCAGGCACAAATTGCGTTTACCGTGGTGGCGGGTGTTGTAGTTGCAGCAGGAACCGGCGTGATTGACCGGCTGAACCGGCTGCTGTTTGCGGCAATGGTGATTATGCTGGCTATGACTCTGGTGACTCTGGTACCAGGCATCAATCCTGACAACCTGGCATCGGTTGGCAGCGATAACAAAGTTGCGCTTATCAAAACCAGCTCTGTGCTGTTTACCAGCTTCGGTTTTATGGTGGTTATCCCGTCACTGGTGACTTATAACCCTGAAGCCACTCAAAAACAGCTGAGAAATATGGTGATTGCAGGCTCTGTCATCCCATTATTTTGCTACCTGTTCTGGCTTTATGCGGCTGTTGGTAATCTGTCACCTGAGCAACTGGTAGGCTTTGCGAATGTTTCTGAGCTGATTGCTGCACTGAGTGTGAATCACGGCAGTATGCAGCTGATCCTGTCTGTCTTTACCGGTCTGGCGCTGTTGACCTCTTTTCTGGGTGTGGCAATGGCTCTGTTTGATCAGAATGCGGATGCCTTTCGCCAGAATCGGGCAGTCACGTATGTACTGACCTTTATTTTGCCTATGCTGGGTGCGATTCTGGCGGCGAATCAATTCCTGTCAGTGTTGAGCTATGCTGGTATCATTCTGGTGTTCCTGGCTATTTTTGTCCCGATGGCAATGACAGTCAAAGTCAGAAAGGATGGCGATAAGGCGACAGTAAAAGAGGGTAATGAAGCTGTGTATCAGGCGGGCGGCGGAGTGATGGCGCTGGCGCTGAGCTTTCTGTTTGGTTGTTTTTTATTAATGGCTGAACTGATTTAATCAGTGAGTTACGACAAGATGCAAAAAGGCGCTTCCTATTGGAAGCGCCTTTTTTTGTGGAGCTCAATATCGTATTAGCGACATTGCTTTGAGGATGCTAACGATTTGTTTGACCGAACAAGACCGATATCGTCAGGTGTCGTTTCAGGTTTGACCGAACGCTGAAATAACCTATCTGCAGGAGTAGTGATCTGTTGACACAGAGTAAGCAGCTAGTGACGTATCCTCAAAAAGTTGAGCGAATCTTACCGACTTTCCTTTTCTGGTGCTAGGCTTGGGCCTGTTTTCTTAAAAAGACAAAATCCGCCAAAACGTAAACTTTTTTATACACGCTTTTCTCCTATGACACGCATGCCAAGTTAGAGTATCTTGGTTAAAAAAGATGGGATATGGATATGAACTGGAAACTTGCGGATCAGGTAGCTGCAAAGGCACTGGCAGAAGGTAGTCTTATGCCAATCGCCACAGAAGCGGAGCAGATTGAAGAACAGGGTGTACGTTATCTTGGCCATCTGGTGACAGAAAATGCGGGCAAGAAGTTACTGAATCTGACGGCTAAACATACCTCTAATCCCTTTCTGCCCTACGAAAAGTCAATGTATGTGTGTGAAGCAGGGGAGCATCATGTGTGCCTTCTCAATAAGTTTCCTGTTATCTCGCCACACTTACTGATTTGCTCAAAAGATTTTGTGCCTCAGGAGTCACCTCTAAGCTGGGAAGACTGGCATGCATGGCTGGGGGGATTTACACACTCAGATGTGCTCGGTTTTTATAACAGTGGGCCGTTAGCCGGAGCGAGCCAGTCGCACCGTCACATGCAGTTGGTACGAAGTGATATTCCACTGGAAAAAGTTATCTCGGGTGGAAAGCTGCCATTTGTCCATTGGTTGTATCTGGTTGAAGCTATGACCACTGACGAGCTGTACGACGCCTATCTGAAGGGGTTGAAAGCTTTGTCGCTCTATAATGAGACGGGCAATGCGTGTAAGCCACATAATATCCTTCTGACTGAGCGTTGGCTGCTGATACTGCCTCGTACCGTCAATAATGTTCAGGGGCTTTTTGCCAATGGCATTAACTACAGCGGACGTTTCCTGGTGAAACAACCGGAACAGCTGGTGTGGTTACAGGAATACGGTTTAATGCGTTTTTTGCGTGAATGCAGTGAGTAAATCACAGGCAGGGGATGGGGATGGCGTATTTGTTGTTACAGCACTAAAAAATAACCCCAGCCTGAGCTGGGGTTACTTGTCGTTACGTTAAGAAAATAAATTATTTCTTAGCGTTACGCTCTTTCACTTCTGCGATTACTGCTTCAGCAACGTTCGCTGGGCATGCAGAGTAGTGAGAGAATTCCATTGAGAACTGACCACGGCCAGAAGTCATGGTGCGCAGGTGACCGATGTAGCCGAACATCTCAGACAGAGGTACATCAGCTTTAATACGAACACCAGTTGCAGCAGCAACCTGATCTTTGATCATGCCGCGACGACGGTTCAGGTCACCGATAACATCACCAACGTGATCTTCCGGAGTGAACACGTCAACGTGCATGATAGGCTCAAGCAGCTGAGCACCCGCTTTAGGCATAGACTGACGGAATGCGCCACGTGCAGCAATTTCAAACGCTACAGCAGAGGAGTCAACTGCGTGGAAACCACCGTCGAACAGCTCAACTTCAACGTCCAGCACTGGGAAGCCAGCCAGAACACCAGTACTCATCATACCAGCGAAGCCTTTTTCGATTGCAGGCCAGAATTCTTTAGGTACGTTACCACCAACAACGGTAGAAACGAACTTGAAGCCAGAGTTTGCTTCGCCTGGTTTGATACGGTAATCGATCTTACCGAACTGACCAGAACCACCAGACTGCTTCTTGTGCGTGTAGCTGTCTTCGATTGCTTGGGTGATAGTTTCACGGTAAGCAACCTGTGGAGCACCTACAGTCAGTTCAACACCGTGAGTACGCTTCAGGATGTCAACTTTGATGTCCAGGTGCAGCTCACCCATACCTTTCAGGATGGTTTCGCCAGAATCTTCATCAGTTTCAACCTGGAATGATGGATCTTCTGCGATCATCTTACCCAGTGCGATACCCAGTTTCTCAGAAGCTGTTTTGTCCTTAGGAGCAACAGCGATAGAGATTACTGGATCTGGGAAGATCATTGGTTCCAGAGTACATTCGTGCTTAGGATCACACAGAGTGTGACCAGTCTGAACGTTCTTCATACCAACGATAGCGATGATGTCACCTGCTTGCGCAGCATCCAGCTCGTTACGGTCGTTAGCGTGCATTTCCACCATACGGCCAACACGCTCAGTTTTACCTGTCGCAGAGTTCAGAATGGTGTCACCCTTCTTCAGCTTACCAGAGTAAACACGAACGAAGGTCAGGGCGCCGAAACGGTCATCCATGATCTTAAACGCAAGCGCACGGAATGGTTCGTCAACAGAAACGGTAGCAACTTTACCAGTTGCTTCACCAGTTTCTGGATCAGTCAGATCCTGAGGCTCAACTTCTGTTGGGTTTGGCAGGTAGTCAACAACGGCGTCAAGCAGAAGCTGCATACCTTTGTTCTTGAACGCAGAACCACAGTAAGTTGGGAAGAAGGCCAGCTCACGGGTACCTTTACGGATACAACGTTTCAGGTCTTCGATAGAAGGCTCTTCACCTTCCATGTAAGCTTCCATCAGGTCGTCGTCTTGCTCAACGGCAGTCTCGATCAGCTCTTCGCGGTAAGCTTCTACGTCATCAACCATATCCGCTGGGATATCTTGAACTTCGTAGTTTTCTGGCTGACCTGAATCGTCCCACACGTATGCCTGGCGAGTCAGAACGTCAACAACACCAACGAAATCGTCTTCGCGGCCGATAGGCAGGGTCATAACCAGAGGGTTAGCGCCCAGAACTTTCTTCACTTGCTCAACAACGCTGAAGAAGTCTGCGCCCATACGGTCCAGTTTGTTAACGAAGATCAGACGAGATACTTCTGATTCGTTCGCGTAACGCCAGTTAGTTTCAGACTGAGGCTCAACACCACCTGAACCACAGAATACACCTACACCACCGTCAAGTACTTTCAGAGAACGGTAAACTTCAACGGTGAAGTCAACGTGTCCCGGAGTATCGATAACGTTAAAACGGTGGTCTTTCCAGAAACAGGTAGTCGCAGCTGACTGGATGGTGATACCACGCTCTGCTTCCTGATCCATGAAGTCCATGGTAGAAGCACCGTCGTGTACTTCACCCGTACGGTGGATTTTACCGGTCAGCTTCAGGATACGCTCAGTGGTAGTGGTTTTACCCGCATCTACGTGCGCGAAAATACCAATGTTTCTGTATTTAGATAGATCTGCCATTGTTTTTCTCTATATGAACAATTGTTGTCACATGTCAGGGTGGGGAGTATAGCACTACTTACAACTATCAGAACATAGATCTGAGTAATTTAATGAGTATTCGTTGGCTTTTAACCCATTGATTCAGGCAGGAACTGGATGATTGCTCAATAAAAATACAGAAAATGTCTGTTAACTGATTGTGACAAGGTGTTGCATCCCGCCGGGCGGTTCAACAAATTTCTTGATGATATGCCCAGCGATTCAGGCGGCGTATTTTCTTATGGTATATATTTGTGTTACATGTCAGTGTTCGTCATTGACAACTCTTACAATAATGAAAAAGAACGATTTTCTGGCGTCGACTGAGTTGTTAGGTGAAGTTGCCTTGGAGGGGATATGAAGAATGGATTGACTGTAAGCCTGTCAATAATGGCAGGATTATTGCTCGGAACTACCGGTGCGCTGGCGCAAGAGGTGATAGAAACCACCAGTTTAGTGGGGTTTGGTACGGCAAAGTACGTACCTGAATTCAAACACTTTGACTACGTTAATCCGGATGCGCCGAAAGGCGGAGCCATCACCTATGCGGAAGTAGGAACATACGACAGTTTTAACCGCTATGCATCAAGAGGGGTTTCGGTCGCCGGCGCGGACGAAATGTATGACACACTTTTTGCACCTGCGAGTGACGAAATTGACAGCTATTATCCGTTGATCGCAGAAAAAGTGCGTTATGCCGACGATTTTTCCTGGATGGAAATTGATATCAACCCTAAAGCACGATTTCATGACGGCCAACCTATTACAGCAAAAGATGTCGCCTTTACTTTTGATAAGTTCATGGCAGAGGGGGTACCTCAGTTTCGTGTGTTTTATAAAGAGGTGAAGTCAGTGAAGGCGGTTTCACCGCTGACAGCACGAATTGAAATGTCTGTTGCGAATAGGGAAAAACTGTTTTCCCTGGTTGAAGGCATGAACGTCTTACCGGAACATTACTGGCAAGACAAGAAACTCAGTGAGCCACTCAATGCGCCCCCGGTTGGCAGCAGTGCGTATAAGGTAACCAGTTATCAGTCGGGTCAGAGTGTGACTTACTCTCGAGTGAAAGATTACTGGGCGGCCAATATTCCGGTTAATGTCGGGCGGCATAATTTCGATACTATCCGGTACGACTATTACCGTGACGATACTGTGACCCTGGAAGCGTTCAAAGCCGGTGAGTACGACTTCCGTCAGGAGAATGTCGCCAAGTTCTGGGCCACCCTCTATGAGGGAAATAATTTTGATAACGGTTATATAAAGAAGGAAGAAATCCCGCACCAAATCCCTCAGGCTATGCAGGCATTTGTCTTTAACACTCAGCGCCCTGTTTTCAGTGATGTCCGGGTCAGAGAAGCCCTGAATTACGCCATGGATTTTGAGTGGATGAATAAAACGCTTTTCTATAACCAGTATTCACGTAGCCGCAGTTTTTTCCAGAATACCCCTTATGAAGCAAAAGGCCTGCCGATGCCTGCTGAGTTGAAATATCTGGAACCGTTAAAAGACAAGATCCCCGCGCGTGTCTTTACTGAATCTTACCAACCACCGGTCACTGACGGTTCAGGCCGTGTTCGTGCACAATCGCGTAAAGCGTTTGCATTGTTAAAGGCTGCTGGGTGGGAACTGAAGAATCAGGTCATGACCAATGTGAAGACCGGGGAGCCCCTGGCCTTTGAGTTGCTGATCTACAGTCCGACCTCTGAGCGAATTGCTATTCCGCTGCAGAAAAACCTGAAGCAACTGGGTGTCGATATGAAAATCCGTACGGTTGATACTACGCAGTACATCAAGCGCCTGCGTGACCGGGATTTTGACATGGTATCTTCCGGTTACAGTGCCAATGCTTACCCAACACAGAACCTGCTGATTGCATGGAACAGTAACTACCTGGATTCCACCTACAATACTGCCGGGGTTCAGGACCCGGCTATCGATACGTTGACAGAGCAAATTGCAGCGCATCAGCAAGATCCTGCCGCGCTGGCGGCATTAGGGCCGGCGCTGGACAGGGTGCTGCAGTGGAACTTTTTTGTCATTCCTCAGTGGCATTTAAGCAAATTCCGTGTGGCGACCTGGGATAAATTTGATCGTCCCGCGGTCCGACCTAAGTATGCACTGGGTGTTGATACTTGGTGGGTGGATACGGCCAAGGCGGCCAAGTTGCCGGAAAAACGCCGTTAATCGAAAAGTGGAAACAGGTAAAGCAGTATGACGGCATATATTATCCGGCGCCTTTTGCTGGTGATCCCAACGCTCTGGGCGATTATTACGATTAACTTTTTCGTGATTCAGATTGCACCGGGCGGGCCTGTTGAACAGGCAGTGGCACAGCTTGAAGGGCATACTTCCGGCATTATGGAGCGCTTTACCGGCGGCGGGCAGGAAGTGCAGCAGTCGGAAGGCTCGCAGCAAAACGGCAATGGTGGAAGCGGCTACCGTGGCTCCCGCGGGCTGGACCCGGAAGTGGTGGCAGAAATACGTAAGCAGTTTGGTTTTGATAAACCGATCTGGGAACGCTATGTCGACATGCTAAAAAACTATGTCACTTTCAATTTTGGCGAAAGCCTTTTTCGTGGCGGCAATGTGATTGATCTGATTATTGAACGGCTGCCGGTGTCGATTTCGCTTGGACTGTGGAGCACCTTGATCATTTATTTCGTCTCTATTCCTCTGGGGATTGCGAAAGCGGTGAATCATGGTAGTCGTTTTGATATCTGGAGCAGCGCGTTAGTAATAGCCGGATATGCGATTCCCGGTTTCCTGTTCGCCATTGTGTTGATTATTTTCTTTGCCAGCGGTAATTATTTCAGCTGGTTTCCGTTACGTGGATTGTTCTCGACTGATTTTGATCAGATGACCTGGTATCAGCAAGTCGGTGATTACTTCTGGCACCTTGCACTGCCCATCTTTGCCATGGTCATTGGTGGTTTCGCGACGCTGACTATGCTGACCAAAAACTCGTTTCTGGATGAGATCAACAAGCAGTACGTTGTCACCGCCCGTGCGAAAGGCCTCGATGATCAGAGCATCTTATATAAACATGTATTTCGTAATGCGATGCTGATTATTATTGCCGGCTTTCCCAGCGCTTTTATCAGTATTTTCTTTACCGGTTCAATGCTCATTGAAGTGATGTTTTCGCTGGAGGGAATTGGTTTGCTGGGTTTTGAATCTACGATTCAGCGTGATTACCCTGTGGTATTCAGTTCGCTTTACATCATGACATTGCTGGGACTTATTCTGAATATCATCTCTGACCTGACTTATACCCTGGTCGATCCACGTATTGATTTTGAGGCCAGGTAATATAATGAGAAAGACATTCACAACCATGTTTACCTTCAATCCACTGACAAAAGAGCGCTGGGCTCGGTTTAAAGCGCACAGACGCGGCTACTGGTCAATGTGGTTGTTCGCCGTTCTTTTTATTGTCAGCCTGTTTGCAGAAGTGATAGCCAACGATAAACCTTTGTTCGTCAGCTTCAAAGGTGACTGGTATTTTCCGATAACCGAGCAGTATGCCGAAACGCAATTTGGCGGTGAGTTCGCCACAGAAGCCGACTATACCGATCCGTATGTGCAGGATCTGATCAACGAAGACGGCTATATGATCTGGCCACTGATCCATTTCAGCTATGACACGATTAACTACAACTTATCGGGTCCTGCTCCTTCTGCACCGGACAATATGAACTGGCTGGGGACAGATGATAAAGGCCGCGATGTGCTTGCTCGCATCATTTACGGTTTTCGGATATCCGTACTATTTGGTTTTGCGCTGACGGTGATCTCAACCATTGTCGGTGTCATGGTCGGAGCCGGGCAGGGTTACTATGGTGGCTGGCTGGATCTGTTTGGCCAACGTTTCATTGAAGTCTGGTCAGGCATGCCGACTTTGTTTTTGCTGATAATCCTGTCCAGTTTCGTTGAACCTAACTTCTGGTGGTTGCTGGGCATTATGGTGCTGTTTAGCTGGATGGGGCTGGTGGGAGTTGTGCGGGCGGAATTTCTCCGCTGCCGGAACCTGGATTATGTGCGTGCAGCGCAGGCGTTGGGCGTGAATGACAGGCGAATTATGCTCCGCCATATGCTGCCAAATGCAATGGTGGCCTCACTGACAATGATGCCCTTTATCCTCAGTGGATCAGTGACCACACTGACATCACTGGACTTTTTGGGATTCGGCCTGCCTGTGGGTTCACCGTCACTCGGTGAATTGCTTGCTCAGGGTAAAACCAACCTGCAGGCACCCTGGCTGGGGTTGTCTGCGTTTGTTGTGCTTTCTATCATGCTGAGCCTGCTGGTTTTTATCGGCGAGGCGGTGCGTGATGCTTTCGATCCACACCATCAATCGTAATGACCGGGATACTGCAATGAGTGATGCTTTACTGACTATTGAAAATCTCTCTGTGGGCTTTGCGAACGGTAAGCCTGTCCGCCCGGTAACGGAGAAAGTCTGCCTGACAATCAAGCGGGGAGAAACGCTGGCGCTGGTGGGGGAAAGTGGTTCAGGCAAGTCAGTGACGGCGAATGCCATTCTGCGTTTGTTGCCTAAAGCTTCGGCACGTTATCTGGACGGTCATATTTATTACGATGGCGTGGATATGCTGCGGTGCAGTGAACGCCAGATGCGTGGGTTACGCGGAAACAAAATCGGTATGATATTCCAAGAACCTATGATGTCGCTGAACCCGCTGCATAAAATTGGCCGCCAGCTGTGTGAAACGCTGTCTATACACAAGGGAGTGCGTCAGAGACCGGCAGAGAAACGTGCGCTGAGCTGGTTAAAAAAAGTGGGTATCCGTAACCCCGAGCAACGCATGTATGCCTATCCTCATGAGTTATCAGGCGGTGAGCGCCAGCGTGTAATGATTGCCATGGCGCTGATCAATGAGCCCGATCTCCTGATTGCGGATGAGCCAACAACCGCCCTCGATGTTTCTGTTCAGGCCCAGATTCTTGATTTGCTGAAAAATCTGCAGCAGGAGCTGGGCATGGCTATGCTTTTTATTACGCATGATTTGAGTATTGTGCGAAAAATTGCCGATCGGGTAGCGGTCATGCAACTCGGGCAGTTAGTGGAAACCAACGAGAGAGATATCCTTTTTACGTCGCCTTCCCATCCTTATACCCAGAAACTCATTAACTCTGATCCCACCGGCGAGCCTGTTCCGGTAAACGGGGATCCTTCTGCGCTGTTTGAAATAGACAAATTACGAGTCTGGTTCCCCGTCAAAGGGGGGATTATGAAACGTGTTATCAGCCATATTAAAGCCGTGACCGATGTGAGTTTCCAGCTGAAGCAGGGACAGAGTGTCGGGCTGGTCGGAGAAAGTGGCTCAGGGAAGTCGACGACCGGGATGGCGATACTCCGATTGCTCAATAGCGAAGGGAGTATTCGTTTTGATGGCCAGGAGATCAGTCAGCTTAACCGTAAAGGCATGTTACCTTTTCGCAGTCGTCTGCAAGTCGTATTTCAGGACCCGTTTTCTGCACTGAATCCAAGAATGTCTGTAGCTCAGATTATTGGCGAAGGTCTGAAAGTCCATCAGACTTTATCCGATGAAGAGGAAGACGCGGCGATTTGTCAGGCAATGAAAGATGTGGAGCTGGATCCATCCACCCGCTTTCGTTATCCCAATGAATTTTCAGGTGGGCAACGTCAGCGAATAGCCATAGCAAGGGCGCTGGTATTGAAACCGGAGTTTATTCTGTTGGATGAACCCACATCCTCATTGGATCGCACAGTGCAGCATCAGGTACTGAATTTACTGAAAGAATTGCAGTTGAAATACGGCCTGAGTTACCTGTTTATCAGCCATGATCTGAATGTCGTGAAGTCATTGTGCCACTATACACTGGTATTGAAAGATGGCTGTGTGGTAGAGCAGGGGCCAACCCGTCAGCTGTTCAGCCACCCCGAAGCCGAATATACCCGCCACTTAGTGAATTTGTCTGCGGTTAACTGAACCCCGCTCACTGTTCGTCTTCTAAGCTGAACTGCTTTTTTGGGAGGCAGTTCATGCGTCATATTTCACATAAATGCTTTTGATGGCATATGCTTGCAATACAGTATTTTGTGTCTGTTGATGCCTGCTCCGTATCTGTCACGACCTCTTTATGCTGACATGCTGCACATTATTGACATCTTTTGTGAATCACCTGGCTAATACTTATACAAATTATCACAGGCCTAACTGGTAATGATTGGTTGGGTGTGCCGCATTTGCCGTCAATCACAGTTTCAATGACTGGATGTTGTGGATTTGTTGCTATTTGATGCCTGCATCAAGCAAATCAATGCTGATGAAATAAAATTCTTAACAATAAGGTTACAATTTGCGTATTATACTGCTCGAGTTGTAACCAAACAGACTATAACAGGGAGACTCATATGCAGTCATTGGTCGATTTTATCAACGGGATAATATGGAGTCCGGCATTGATTTATCTTTGCCTGGGTGCCGGTTTATTTTATTCCATCACAACACGTTTTATGCAGGTTCGCCATTTCAGCGAAATGCTTCGCCTGCTTTTCGCTGGTCAGAGTTCGGCAAAGGGGATTTCCTCGTTCCAGGCACTGGCGGTTTCACTGTCAGGTCGTGTCGGTACGGGTAACATTGCAGGTGTTGCTGCCGCCATCGGTTTTGGTGGTCCGGGTGCTGTATTCTGGATGTGGGTTGTAGCCTTCCTGGGTGCTTCTACAGCTTATTATGAATCAACGCTTGCTCAGATCTACAAAGTGGAAGACGAAGGTCAGTTCCGTGGTGGCCCTGCGTATTACATTGAAAAAGCAATGGGTCAGAAGTGGTATGCATGGATCTTTGCGATTTCGACAATTGTCGCTTGTGGTCTTCTGTTACCTGGTGTGCAGTCAAACAGTATCGGTAACGCGGTTGAAGCAGCGTTTGGTTCTGGTGATGTGATCGAAACCACTTTAGGTACATTCAGTTCTGCGAAGATCATCACTGGCGCGATTGTATGTGTGGTACTGGCTTTCATCATCTTTGGTGGTGTTAAGCGTATTGCTCACTTTACTCAAATCGTTGTTCCTTTCATGGCGCTGGGTTATATCGTTATTGCCTTCGTTGTTATCCTGCTGAACATTGACATGGTGCCGAGTGTGTTTGCCACCATAGTGGGTGATGCCTTCTCGCCAATGGCGGGTGTCGGTGCAGCTATCGGCTGGGGCGTGAAGCGTGGCGTTTACTCCAACGAAGCCGGTCAGGGCACTGGTCCGCATGCAGCAGCAGCGGCTCAGGTTGATCACCCTGCTCAGCAAGGTATGGTGCAAGCGTTTTCTATCTACATTGATACGCTGTTGGTGTGTAGTGCAACGGCATTCATGATTATCATCACAGGTGCCTACAACGTACACGGTGGCGCTGAAGGTGCATTCCTGATTCAAAACCTGCCAGCTGAAATTGCTGCTAACAGCCCGGTATTTACTCAGATGGCGATTGAAACAGCAATGCCTGGCCTGGGTAAACCCTTCGTGGCAATCGCACTGTTCTTCTTCTCATTCACAACAATTCTGGCGTACTACTACATTGCAGAAACCAATGTTGCGTACATCCACCGTACCATTCATGTACCTGGCCTGATGTTTGTACTGAAGCTGTTCTTGCTGGCATCTGTATTCTACGGTGCAGTGAAGACAGCCGATCTGGCATGGGCGCTGGGTGATGTTGGTGTTGGCCTGATGGCGTGGTTGAACATCATCGGTATTCTGATCATCTTCTTCATGGCGAAACCAGCGCTGAAAGCGTTGAAAGACTATGAAATGCAGAAGAAAGCCGGCGTGAAAGAGTACGTATTTGATCCAGTGAAACTCGGCATCAAAGGTGCTGATTACTGGGAAGAGCGTATGAAGCGTAAGGGCCAGAAAGCGCCAGACCTGGGTGAAGATTCATCCGCGACAGGTACAGCGAAATCAACCTTATAATGTGAATTGACAGACATTCATTAACTATCCAGGGCCAGCATTTGCTGGCCTTTCTTGTTTAAGGCGTTCACTCAAGTGACAGTGCAAGACACACTTACTTATACACATTGATGCTTATGTGTTAAATTTTCCGTCGGAAAGTACAAGCAGATTGGTGGGTATGAGTAGATGTATCAAATAGCTATCGTCATTTTTGATAATTTCACGGATATCGATTTTTTCTTATTACGGGATATTTTGGGAAGAAGCCAGATGGACTGGTCTGTCAAAATATTAGGCACTAAGCCGTCCCATATATCTTCTTTAGGAATGGAAGTAAAAACAGACGGGCATGTTGCAGAGACATCGGAGGCCGATG
>NZ_JAGSOZ010000028.1:0-21813 GCF_019204055.1 Photobacterium sp. WH24
CAACTGTACAAGTCGTTTGGTTCTGCGTACATCCCCCAACTTTGCACTCTGGAAAACACTCTGAGCCCACACGGATGGTTCACTTACAAACATGACATGTTATATCTAAAACAAAAGGTAAGGATCAGATCAAACTTCTTCTAAATGGTTCAAAAAAAATCCCCCGGTGAAAACCGGGGGATTTGTGTAGAAGAGACAGCGGAACCGGGGGCTGTAGCACGTAAAGAGATACGTCAAAAAAACACATCATATAATTGCTGATCAGTGACCAGCAGCGACCTCTGCTGCAGGTTTACTTTGCGACTTTACGAAGTAGATGCAACCTGCCAGGAACAGTAGTGGCATAACCGGGTCGAACACGCTTCCCTGGCTACCAAAGATCAGGTTCAGGATCATCACCAGTGAACCGCCGATTGACCAGGCGATAGTAGTCGGTACCGTCCAGATCACCAGTTGTTTACGCACTTCGGTGACACCCATCAGACGGTTCACTATGTGGAACAGGCTGTCGTTGAAGTAACCGGCAAACAAGCTACCCATGGTCGCAGCAGATGCGGCAAACAGCATGTTGATACCTTCCATTTCAGCCAGTACCGGTGCAGAGATAGACGCTGCGGTAATCATTGAAACTGTGCCGCTGCCCTGAATCACACGTACCAGTGTCGCGATGATGAAGGGGATCATGATAGGTGAGATGGACAGTGCCGCAATCTGGTTGGCGATTTCAGTACCCGCGCCAGACTCACGCAGTACACTGCCCAGTGCACCACCTGCACCTGTCACCAGCAGGATAATTCCTGAGGTGGAAATCCCTTCTTCCAGCTTGCGGGTAGTGGTTTCTTTGTCCAGGTAAGGTGTCAGGGTATACACCGCCAGCAGCGTACTGATAGACAAGGCAATCACAGGGTGACCAACAAAGTTGATCACCGCGCCCAGCGCGCTTTCCGACAGTCCTTCAAATCCCAGCTGTTTTTCCAGCAGGCTGGCCAGCGATTTCACCAGAATCAGCAGAATCGGCACCGCTATCGGCATGATGGATTTGGTCAGTGAAGGCAGATTTTTGGTGGCTTTAGACGCCATGTACTCGTCATGCACTTTCTTAAGATCATCAGATTCCTGCGGCAGAGAGACAGGTGTCGCGTATTCCGGGAAATGCTTTTCTAACCAGCGGGCGTACATCACAATACCGTAGATAGACGGCAGTGCAATCACCAGACCCAAACCCAGCATAGAGGCAATATCAACACCGAAAATACTGGCGACGCCCAGCGGGCCGGGTGTCGGCGGAATACAGTGGTGCGCCACCACCAGACCACCAGCCAGAGCAACAGTCAGTGTCAGAATGGAACGGCCAGAGGTTTTAGACAGTGACTTAGCAATCGGATACAGGATGATCAGTGCGCTGTCGACGAACACAGGGATACTGACGATATAACCGGTAATTGCCAGTGCCATCTCTTCTTTCTTCTTGCCCAGCCACTTGATGAAGTGATAGGCAATGGACTCACCGGCACCGGAAGTTTCCAGAATGGCGCCCATCATGACACCCAGACCAATCACGATCCCAATACCGCCCAGCGTACCGCCGAAGCCCTTGCTGATCGCCGACATGGTGTCATCCACACTCAGTCCGCCGATCAAACCGGCAATACAGGCCGCAGCCAGCATCGCAATCAAGACATGAACACGGGTTCTCAGTACCAGGAAGATCAGTACAAAAACCGCAATAATTAAGCCTATAACAGAAATGGGTAACATTAGATCGCCTCCTCTTCGCGTACCGGATACTTAGCTAAATACGCCTTAAGTACCGACTGGAAATCCTTATCCGCTTTAAAACCCAGCGTCAGTTCTGACGCATTATTGAACGCTTTCGGCCAGCTGCTGACGATACGGGCAACCGCAGCATCCTCGTCGTAGCTCACTCGCTCAGCAAACCCTGCCCCCACAGTCTCTGTCATGGCAGCGATCATCTCAGCAGGTGTCACCTGAATGCCGGGCAGATTAAAGGTGCGATAACCCTTGATGGCCTCAGCTGGTAACTGGCTGGCATGGATAATGTTATCGATCACTGTTTCCGGACTGGAAATCCACAGCGGCAGCGTTGGCTCAACCGGACAGTTTGACGTTTCGCCTTTCAGCGGCTCACGGATGATCCCGCTGACAAAAGACGACGCGGCTTTGTTCGGCGCGCCAGGGCGAATACAGATGGTCGGCAGACGCACAGTGATGGCATCCACAAACCCTTTGCGGCCGTAATCATTGACCAGCAGCTCACCGATGGCTTTTTGCGTACCGTAAGAAGAACTCGGCTGAGTGGCTGTCATAGGCTCGATCAGATCCGGCAGTTCGCCACCGAACACCGCCAGCGAACTGGAGAACACGAAGCGGATCGCCGGATTCACCTGACGGCATTTTTCCAGCAATAACTGGGTGGCCAGCAAATTCACTTTCATGCCGAGATCAAAATCTTCTTCGGCATGGCTCGACACAATCGCCGCCAGATGGAAAACATGAGTGGTGTCGGCATCGATCAGCGAATCGATATCAGCCGGGTGAGTAATGTCGCCCACAACCGCGCTGACACGGCTGTCGAACTGACTCATATCCGGGGCGATACGATCAACTATCTTGATGCGCTCGATGTTGTCATAACGTTGTAGCAGGGTGTCGGTAAGCATGGCTCCTAAAAAGCCTGCCCCACCTGTAATAATAATTTTCATAGGGGATGTCCTTGCTCTCTTCTATCTTGTCTTAAGTCTGTTGACGAAATTGTCGATGTCTGCTTCCGTTTACAAACAGGTCCGTTTATATATGGCGCCGTTTACAAATAAGGTGTTACCCAGCCCAGGCCTTCTAGTGTGCCTTGCTGCGGGTTGTACTCGCACCCAATCCAGTCCTGATAGCCTGACTTGTCCAACTCGCCGAACAGGAAGGGATAATTCACTTCTCCCTCACAGGGTTCATGACGGCTGGGAACAGATGCTATCTGCACATGGCCGATGTAATCCGCGACCTCTTTGATCAGGACAGACAGATCTCCGTCCATGATTTGCGCGTGATACACATCGAACTGCAGTTTCACATTCGGTCGGTCGATGGCTTTGATCAGCTCAACAGCGTCACGCTGATGGGCCACGAAATAATTCGGCACATCACGGCTGTTCAGCGGTTCAATCATCACGCAGATACCGTGTACAGCAAAGCGATCAGCGGCATAGCGCAAATTACGGATAAAGGTTTCTCTGTGCGCCTCAACCGAGAAGTCAGGGCTGAGAATACCTGCCATGGCATGCACCTTCTTACAGCTCAGTGCCTGCGCGTAGTGAAGGGCGACGTCAACGCTTTGCTCAAACTCTTCAATACGATCCGGCAGGGCCGCAATACCGCGCTCGCCGGCCGCCCAGTCGCCCGGCGGCATATTAAAGAGCGCCTGTTCAAGCTGGTGTGAACTGAGCTGCTCTGCCAGCAGACCGGCTTCATAGTCATAAGGAAACAGAAACTCGACCGCTCTGAAACCGGCTTTGCTGGCCTGACCGAAGCGCTCAATAAAAGGTACTTCAGTGAACAGCATGGTGAGGTTGGCTGCAAATCTGGCCATTATTTTCCTCTCCCTTCCAGGTCGCTGACTTCTGCCTCTGTCAGGTAACGAATGGCTTTGCCATCGAGCATCAATGCCAGTTTGGCGGTTTCTTCCAGCTCTTCGGCGTTATCAACCGCATCACGCAGGTCTGTACCGGTAATGACCGGGCCGTGATTGGCCAGCAGGAACGCGCGGTAGTCGGCCGCACGATTGGCCAGTTCAGTCGCAATTTGCGGATCGCCCGGACGCAGATACGGGATCACCGGCAGCTGGCCGACCCGCATCACGTAATACGGTGTGAAGGGCTTAATCGCATTGTCTGGGTCCAGTCCTTCCAGGCACGACAGGGCCGTCAGGTATGTGGAGTGTAAGTGCACAATGGCGTTACAATCCGGGCTGTTACGGTAAATCGCCAGATGGAACGCAATCTCTTTTGACGGGCGATCACCCGACAAATGATTGCCACCGATGTCCACTACCGACAAACGTTCAGCCACCAAACGTCCGAAGGAAGAGCCTGTTGGCGTGGTCAGAAAATTGCCGTCAGGGAGTTTTAGAGACAGATTCCCTGCCCCACCGGTGGCATAGCCCCGCTCAAACATCGAACGGGCAAGCGTCACCATTTCTTCTCTTAACGCTTGTTCAGTCATGGAAAAATCCTTGTGCAGTCGTAAAAAATGATTCGTCACCAAAGTTGCCGGATTTCAGTGCCAGCGACAGATCCTGATCGATCGCTGTTACCCAAGGCACACCCGGTGCGATTTGCGGGCCGATATGGAAACCTTTCACGCCGAGACTCTGGGTCACAACCCCGGATGTTTCGCCGCCAGCCACAATGAAATTACGGACACCCTGCTCGCGCAACCGGTGTGCCAGCTGGCTGAAGAACTGTTCAACGGCCTGGCTGGATGCCTGCGCACCGTATTCAGCCTGTATGACTTTCAGCATCTCTGGATTAGCGGTCGCAAACACCATAGGTGCGAAGCTGCCTTTCAGGTTCTCCATCACCCAGTCACACACGACGTTGCCGTAATTGTCATCGGTCAGGCAAGCCTTGACATCCAAAGCAAAGTGCGGTGCCACACGCTGATACTGCCCCACCTGCTTGTTAGTCATTACAGAACACGATCCTGACAGCACGACCGTTTTACCGGCTTTCGGATGACCGGCTGACAATGCTTCGGCCTGCTTAGCCTGCGCAGTCACCCAGTTTCGGGCGATGCCGACCGCCAGCCCTGAGCCACCAGTAACCAGCTTGAGGTTTTTGCAAGCCTCGCCGATAGTCACCAGATGCTGATCGTTGAGCGTATCAAGCACGGCGTACTGCACGCCCTGAGCACGCAGCTGGTCAAAGGCCGTCACTACAGCGTCTGTCCCTTGATCCAGGGTCTGGTAATCCACCAGGCCGCTCACGCCCTGCGCCTGGGCATTCATCAGACGCACCAGGTTGGCATCCGTCATAGGGGTCACAGGGTGGTGACGCATGCCGGATTCGCTCAGCAACTCTCCGTTGACAAACAGGTTGCCGTGGCAGACGGTACGGCCATTAACCGGAAGCGATGGGCAAATCACAGTGAAAGATTCATTCAGTTCCGCCAGTAACGCATCGGTGACCGGCCCGATATTGCCCTCGGCTGTGCTGTCAAAGGTGGAACAGTATTTAAAGTAAAACTGCTGACAACCTGCGGCCTGCAGCCAGCGTAATGCCGCCACAGAATCGTCAACCGCTTGATCGACAGGGCAAGAACGGGATTTCAGGCTGATGACCACAGCATCAGCGTCTGCACTCAGCAAGTCGGCAGGCACGCCGTTGAGCTGAATGGTCTTCATGCCATTGGCAACCAGAAAACCTGCGATGTCGGTGGCGCCGGTAAAATCGTCGGCGATGACTCCGAGTAACATAATTAACGCTCCTTTTTCGGCAGTTCGATGCCCGAGAAAATCTTGATGACGGCGCTGTCGTCTTCTTTACCAAAGCCGGCATTGCTGGCCTCGGTAAACATATTGAGCGCGGTACTGGCAAGCGGCAGCGGGAAGTGCATCGCTTTCGCGCTGTCGGCCACCAAACCCAGGTCTTTGACAAAAATATCAACCATAGAAGTCGGGGTGTAATCCCCCTCCACCACATGCTTCATGCGGTTTTCGAACATCCAGGAATTGCCGGCCGCATTGGTGACCACGTCATACATCATATCCAGCGGAATATCAGCACGGGCCGCCATGGCCATCGCTTCGGCGCCCACCGCAATGTGAACGCCAGCCAGCAGCTGATGAATAATTTTCACCGTCGAGCCTTTACCAATCTCCGACCCCACGTTGTAGACTTTGTCCGCAACCGCATTTAACACAGGTTCCAGCTGGTCAAACACACCCGCTTCACCGGATGCCATTACCGTCAGATCGCCGCTGGCCGCTTTCACAGCACCACCCGACACAGGCGCATCCAGCATGCGTAAGTCGTATTGCGCCAGTCCGGCTTCGATAGCTTTTGCGTCATCGGCAGAGATAGTGGCGCACACCATCACAGGCGTACCGGCTTTTAACCTTGCAGCCAGACCCGAATCAAACAACACAGATTTCACCTGCTTTGCATTGACCACCAGCACAATCACGGCATCAAGCTGAGCTGCAAAATCGGTGCATTGATGAGACGTGCCCTTTGCACCCGCATCAGCCAGTGCCTGACGGGCCGCATCACTCAGATCAATACCGTAAACATCAAAACCGGCCCGGATACAGGACTTTGCAACGCCCATCCCCATAGAACCCAGTCCGATAACCGCAACAGAATGCATTTCGCTCATTGTGCAGGCCCTTTTGTTATATTTTGTGAATTAATGTTCATGTTTGTGATTCTAGGTGCTGACCCAGGATCATTCTGCCAAGCTTGTCACAAAAATTAACACCAACAAACACCTCCGATCTGATCTTCCAGGTGAAAAAATCAGTAATTTCACACCTACCTCATAAGAATCAGCATGTTATGTTTCACACATTCTCACCATGCCTAACAAAAATTCACATCAGTAACACGTTAACGTGTTAGACTTGATGCCGTTATTGATCAGTGTGAGCGAAAAACCCCTATGATTCCTGCTGAACGTCAACGCGCCATCCTGGCCTTATTAGGAAACCAACAAGTCATCAGCATCAGTGAGCTGACCCAACAACTGGATGTGTCTCACATGACCATCCGTCGTGATATTGCCAAACTGGAGGCCGATGGCCGGGTAATGTCAGTCTCTGGTGGCGTACAGTTGTCAGAGTCGATTCACATCGAGCTGCCCCACGACGATAAAATTGCCCGGCAACGGGATGAGAAAGCCAGAATCGGACAGCATGCGGCCAGCTATATCAAGCCACACAGTACAGTCTATCTGGATGCTGGAACCACAACGCTGGAAATCGCGCACCAGTTGAACCACAGGGATGATCTGACCGTGATCACCAATGATTTTGCTATCGCCGCGTATCTGATGGCGCATTCGGATTGCATGCTTTATCACACCGGCGGCAAAGTGGATCGCCATAATCAATCCTGTGTGGGAGACAAAGCGGTGTCCCTGTTAAGGGAAATGAATGTGGATATGGCCTTCATCTCATCGTCATCCTGGAATCAACGCGGAATATCGACCCCCAATGAAGATAAAGTGACGGTGAAACGGGCTATCGTCGCGACAGCCAAAATCAATTATCTGGTCACAGACGCGTCAAAATACGGTAAAGTCGCGACCTTCCATGCACTCGACATCAGCAGCTTTGACAAAGTCATCACTGACAAAGCCCTGTCAGAAAGCAGCCTGCATGATTTCGCCGAAAAAGGCATAGCGGTAGACAGAGTTTAGGCAGCCTTGCTCACACAAGCTGATAATGAAAAAGACAATTTCGTACAAAACACTCAGCGGGCAATTGAGATAAAGTGCCGGGTAACATGGGGTATTCAAGGACAGAATAATGGGCAGGCAGAAAGCGAAGATCACATACGGGCAGGTGGATGAACTGGATGGCCTGGAATATCTGAACGCTGATTATATTGAGCAGACTTTCTCCCGCCATTCTCACGAAGGGTATTGTATCGGTGTGATCAGCGAAGGTGCCCAAGGTTTTTACCACAACGGCGCCGAGCATCTGGCCCCACAAAACACCATTATTCTGGTGAACGCAGACGAGATTCACACTGGCTATTCCGCCACAGAAACGGGCTGGAGTTATCGCGCCCTGTATCCGTTACCCCAGCATTTTGAGCAAATCAGTCGGGATTTAGGGCAGCCTGAATACGGCGCGCCTTACTTTCGGCAGTCTGTGGTGAAAGACGATAAATTAGCCGCCAGTTTACGTCATTTGTTCAATACGCTGGACCATTCTGAGGATACCCTGCTCAGAGAAACCCTGATCTACACCACACTGACGCAACTGGTACTCAAACATGGCGGTTCCCGGCTGAATATCCAACCTGCCAAAAGTTCAGCACAATCGTTGTATCTGGTGAAAGAATTTCTGGATGAGTACCCGCAATGGCCGATCAGCCTGACAGAACTGGCGGCGCTGGCCTGCATGACGCCTTTCAGTCTGGTACGGGCCTTCAAACGCCAATTTGGTTTACCGCCGCACGCCTATCAGATACAGGCCAGGCTCAGACTTGCCAGACACATGCTCAAACGCGGACTCTCGATTAAAGATGCCGCTGCAGAGGCTGGATTTCACGACCAGAGCCATTTTCACCGCCATTTCAAAAGTGCAATGGGCATCACACCCGGCCGTTATATGAAACACGTGTAATGAGCCTTTTCCTGCTACATTTGTAAACATCGCTGACCAATTTACACCTTTTCTCACCCTATCCATTCATTTAACGTGGTGATAAACCACTAGATAGTGAGAACTTTATTAGCAAGGAAGGCTGTTATGATCATTGCATCCGCGTTTTCCCTCGTCTTTCTGGTTCTGGCATATACCCATGTGTTTGTCGACACCGTCGATGTCGATGCCATCACGATTGTACTCATGGTATTAGCCACTCTACCCTGGGTATTTCCTTACCTGAAATCGCTGGAACTGCCGGGGGGAATCAAAGTTGAAATGAAAAACGTGCTGGAAAAAGTTGAGCAGGCTGCCGCGGAAATAGATGACTCAGAGCAACCCAGTGGGTATCAGGGTGTGGATGCAGCCCTTGCCTTTACCGCCTTACGGGTAGAAATAGAAAAAATCGTTCGCAGGTATCAGCCAGATCTGCGCTCAAGCCGTTATTCTCTGACCGCGCGGCTGCACAGGCTGGCAAAAGAAAACGTTATCAATCAACACTTAGCCGATGCCTTGCTCGAGATCGTTAAGCTAGGCAACGCTGCATCTCAGGGGCAATTTGTTCACTCGGAAGAAGCGGAGTTGATATTGATGCGATCCGGCCCGTTACTGGACAAACTGGAACATAACCTGAGCCAGTCCATGGTCGGGGCGCACGTGATCATTTAATCTGCTAAGGCAGTTTTTCTATGTCTTCTTTAATCTGATAGCCCTTGTCGGTCACTATTTTTTCCAGTACGGACAGCCGTTCTCTGAGTTCGGTCATTTCCGCTCTCAAGGCTTCCGCTTCCTGGCTGGCCAGTCGATCCCTGTCCTTCTGTTTCGCCTGAAGGCGAAGGTATTGCTGGACAATAAGCGCACCAAAAATGATGGCGATAATCCAAACCGCTGTCATAAATACTCCCTTATCTTAATGCCGATAATCGCATTTCAGGTTCAGCGTAGCACCAATTTGATGCTCAGCCGTAGTGTCCAATCTACTCCTTGTGACACACAATCACCAAAAAGAAAAAGCCGCCTGTTCAAAGGCGGCTCAGTCATTTAGTGGCTCACTGCCATCGCATGCTGTTGATCCGTCTGCGGCGGCAGACGATAACGCCCTTCCCTGTAGAGCTTGCCACCCAACAAGGCATGGGCCAGCGCACGCTGAGATTCCTGCTCAGAAATGCCCGATGGCGTTAGTGTCTGCCGGCTAAAATCGTACTGGTAGCCGATGGCGGCTTTGCCCGGCTGCAGCACGACCAGTTTGTCTCTGGTCAGATAGCCGAAGTTCTTATCAAACTGCATCATTGCCCGCTGATATTCCGGCGCGACCTCTTTGGTCAAATCATGACCAATCATAGGTGATGTGTTATCAGCACCGATCAGCGACAACAAAGTAGGGGCCATATCAATATTGCTGGCCAGGCGATCGTCCTGACGAGGCTGAATATCCTCGCCCAGAATGACCGCCGGAATGTGGAAGCGGTCAACCGGAACCGGTACATTACCTTCAGCACGGGCATCATGGTCGGCAATGACAATGAAAACCGTGTCTTTCCAGTATTCTGATTGCCTGGCGTTGGCGAAAAACTCACCTAAGGCTTTATCGGAATACTTCACCGCATTATTACGGGTATGTTCAGGTTGTTCATACAGCTCGATTTCACCATCGGGGAATTCGTACGGTGAGTGATTACTACTGGTGAATACCAGGCTGAAGAAAGGCTGACCGGTTTGATGCAGCTTAGTAAACTGTTTATCTGCCATCTGATACAAATCCTGATCCGACGCGCCCCAGGAGCCCACGAACTTAGGATTGACGAAATCAGGTAAATCCACAATATCTTCAAAACCATTGCCCAGGAAGAAAGACTTCATATTGTCAAAATGACTTTCCCCGCCATAAATAAACTGGGTGTGGTATCCCTGGCGGCCCAGCAACCCTGCGATGGTATAAAACCCGGTCTGGCTTTTACTTAACTTCACAACGGCACGGGAAGGCGTTGGCGTAAAACCGGTTGTCATGGCTTCAATACCACGTACTGAGCGTGTTCCTGTGGCATACACCTGAGTGAAGTTCCAGCCTTCTTGCATCAGGGCATCCAGATTCGGCGTGAGCGGCAAGCCGCCTAAACCACCGACAAAACGTGCCCCCAGGCTTTCCTGAAGCAGGATCACCAGATTTTTCTTACCTTCAACGGTTGGCGCATTGGAATTGAGAGTGAGAATATCGCCGGGCATGAAACTTTCCGGACGACCAGAAGACGCCCGCACGGTTTCAATAATGTCATCCAGCGGCATTGTTCCGTAAAACGCTTCCGCGTTCTTCTCAGAGGCCATGTTCTTGGCAGCAAAAATAACAGAATAAGAGGAATTCAGTGTCAGATCGTTCAACAGCGGATCGGTAGAAAACGCCACCATGGCCGGATTCAGCGGCCGGTGCTGGAATGTTGAACGCGCGCCCATCACACCAAGGGCCACGACAGAAATAGCCAGCACTGGACGCCAGTACCAGCGAGGAGCATCCAGATCACGCACAGCATAGCCGCTGAGCAACCAACCAAGGCACAGGGTTAATACCGAACCAATCAGCCCGACAGCCAGCTCCAGCTTATAACCCACCCACAACATGCTGAAGACTTCTTTCGGATAAACCAGGTACTCAATGAACAGGCGGTTCGGGCGCAAATTATATTCGCTAATAAAACTTGGGGTCGCCAGTTCCATATAAACCAGAATCCACAAGCCCGCCACCAGCCATAGCCGGAGAATGAACAACCATATCTGGCCCAGAAGGCCTTGGGTTGGCAACAGTGCCAATAACAGCGAAGGAAGAATCAACAACCAGCAAAGCGTAGAGACATCCACTCTGACGCCTTGTAACAGGATCGAAGCCCAGTCTTGCCAACCGGTAATGTGGTCAATCTGCCAGAGGGTGAGCACAACGCGGGACACACTGAGCAGAATAAGTGACAGCAGAGCAAACAGGGCGATGGGAAACATCACCCCGGTTATAGGTTTAAGTTTTTGCATTACAAAGAGATCCAAATATTTGGTATCACCAAAGGATTACCAAAACAGCTTGAGGATGATCGCCAGCCAGATGCCGCCGGCCAGCAGCAAAGAAATAAATACCGCCGCAGAGCCTATGTCTTTAGCGCGGCCACTTAACTCATGAATTTCACTGCCAATTCGGTCTACCACAGCCTCAATCGCTGAATTCAGCAGCTCAACGATCACAACCAGAAATAAACTGGCAACGAGCAAAATGTGCTCGATAAAAGTGACAGGCAGGAAAAATGAAATGGTTGTTAAGACAACAAGCAAAATAATTTCCTGTCTGATAGCCGCTTCATGCTGCCAGGCGGCTTTCAGTCCCTGTACCGAATAGCCCGCCGCTTTCACGATGCGCACCAACCCAGTGTTACCCGGTTTCATAGTGTTCCTTGCTTAGTCATTAAGACGGCCGAAAATAGTGAAATATTGCTCTGCCTACAATCTGCAAAAACCCAGTTATGATGTTGCTTCCGCTTACAAGCGATCAAGTATTTCAATCTGTGAGGTTAAGCACTTTTTTGTCATCACCAATTCAGAAAAACCTTTACATCAAGTTTAAAGATACAATATGACTCGCGTTTCTTAAGGAAAACTTAAGAAATTCGTACTAAAGATTGACATTGTTGACTGAAAAGCGCTGCTAGATCGGTAGTTGCTGACCGGTTTTGACTGTTCGGATAGCCAGGTTGGTATGGATATCTTTAACCATGGTCAGGGTCTGCAGTTTGCGAATGAAAGCTTCGTAATGGGGTAAATCTCTGGCGACCACTTCTAACAGATAATCGTGTGCTCCGGATATAACATGCGCGCTGATCACTTCAGGCATACCGGACATCACCAGTTCAAACTCATCAATGGGTTGATCCCTGTGATTATTCAGGCTGACATTGACAAAAAAAGTCATCATCAGTCCCAGCTTCTGTCTGTCGAGGGTGGCCTGGTACCCCGCGATAATGCCATCGGATTCCAGCTTCTTTATCCGTCTGGCACAAGGTGACACCGACAGGCCAACCTTATCGGCGATCTCAGCGGTGCTTTGACGTGCATCGCGCTGTATTTCAGTCAGAATCTGCTTATCTTTTTTATCCATCACGCCCGCATCCCGTCTCTTTGTTACTCATCACTAAGAACAAGTTAGTAAAATAAATCACTAATTTAAATAAAATTGGAAAAATT
The DNA here is from genome assembly GCF_019204055.1 of Photobacterium sp. WH24. Taxonomy (NCBI): domain Bacteria; kingdom Pseudomonadati; phylum Pseudomonadota; class Gammaproteobacteria; order Vibrionales; family Vibrionaceae; genus Photobacterium; species Photobacterium sp. WH24. Next base: position 12,599 of record NZ_JAGSOZ010000028.1, read on the forward strand.
CACCAATATAGAAGAAATGGGTAGTTAAGTTTGCCAACTATTATCGCGTGCTTTTGCGGATACTGAAGTCACTTCAATCGCAAGGATTACGCTGATGCAAAAGAACACGCCCGCTATGCTGACCGGACTGTTAGCCATGACGGTCACTTTAATGATCTGGTCAGGTTTTTTCATTTCACTGCGGGCCTCCAGCCAGTCAGATCTGACGATTGCCGATATTGCCCTGATACGCTTTGTTCCTGCTGCCCTGCTGTTTGGCTGGTTGTGCCGGCATAAAGTCAGGCACATTTTTCAGACCCCAAAGCGATACTTAGCGCTGATATGCTGGGGAGCCGGGCTACCCTACCTGCTTCTTGCCGGGTACGGTTTACATTATGTTCCTGTTGCGGATGGTGCTTCTTTGATTCCGGGCATCTTACCGCTTCTTGTGTCAGGTATTGCCGTCGTCTGCTTTGGCGAACCTCTCTCACCTATGCGCCGGGCTGGTTTAGTGTTTATCACATTGGGGGTGGTGTGCTTTGTCGCCAAATCGCTGGCTGGCGGGCAGCCCGGCATGCTGATTGGCTATGCCATTTTGTTACTGGCGAGTTTTAGCTGGGCCTGGTTTACTATAGCCATGCGCGTCTCTGGCCTGTCGGCAACAGAAGGGGCGGCTGTGATTGCAATATCAGGGTGTGGTCTGCTACTGACAGGCTTTCTCAGCCAGACAATGACGTTTAATTTGCTGTCGGTGGATTCTCAGGAAGTGATGTACCATTTTCTGGTTCAGGGAGTCGGCGTAGGGATAGTTTCCAGCCTGTGTTATACCCTAGCCATTTCACGGCTGGGGGCGGAAATGAGTGCCGCATTAGGGGCATTTACGCCAGTGTTAGCAGCACTGATGGCGATTCCACTCTTTTCCGAACCCCTCACCGGCCAAACAATGATCGCTATGGCGTTGATTGTGATCGGCGCGCTCACGGCCAGCGAAGTCATGCCGATCCCCATCAACAAAAGTAAGATAGTGAAAAAAGCCATGCGTTAAATTGAGGCGCTGTCAGGCCATGCCCATCTGGTTTTTGTATTTCTCAACGGCTTTTTCATAGAAAGCACGTTCGTCATCATCGGAAATGCTTTCCGCCTGATTAAAGAACACTTCAGGCCCGGCTTTGCCGTTTTTTAACTGCCAAACGGCGTAAGCCGCCTGCTTATCAAGTTCAATACGGTTTTTCTCGGAAGCCGATAACAAAGAAAGATTATGCATGGTTTTCCTTACAATTACGGAGTAAACGCTTGGGTCTGTCGATCTGGCGACATAGTAACGAATTCAGCGTTAAAGTGAAGTCCTGCTTACGCTACCCCGATAGCCTCAAGGCGCTGAAAATCTGCCTGTCTCAGATCAAAAACCAAGGTGAGATGTCACCACCCAGGTAAATACAACAACGATCATCGCGATTAAAGTCACACTGAGGATCGGATTCAGGGTACGCCTATTGGGGTGACGTATCGCATCGATGACGCTTGGCTCATCGCTTTTCATGTCAGGCTGAACGAACTGATGAAAATGGGTTTGCCCTGCGCTGATACAATCCTGCTCTCCGTCTATCACCTGGGCATCAAACCATCTGTGTCTGTCAACTAAACGTTCAGCAGGTACATTTCGCGGAGAACCAAACTGCCCGGTTCTGGGTTCAATGATACTGATCACCAATAGATGTTTTGACTCTCCCCACACCCAGCAGGGCAGAAAATTACCCTGAATGTCGACTCGGCACGGAAAAGGATAAGTGACATTCTTCAATAATTGGGAAACTGGCATGCCCGGAGACTGCAGCGCCTGCTGTGCATTTTCAAGCCAGGGAGCAATGGCATCTCTGAAAACATTCTGTCGCAGCGGTAACAAGCGGGACAGACCGCGCAAAATGAACGCCTGGCAATCCGGCCGTACCTGATTAGTTCGCCAGTAATCCTGCACCGGACCACATTCCGACAGCGCCAGAAAAACAGCCTGACTGGTTTTCTCATATCGTTCAAAATTGGTCATGAATGCCTCCACCGCGATCGGGCGTTGCTTATCCTGACTGCTCCCCGGATAAACAACCCCATAAACAGAACACCATACGGGTTGCGGGCTGAACAGGTGTTGATCTCGCTACTGTTTTCGCGCTTTTTTAGCACTCAATGACGGTTACAATCCGAATCCTACGCTCAACAGGATAGCGTTACTGTCAACATCTCCCATATCCCGGTATTCATAGCCGAGTGTCAAATCCAGCAAAGGTATAATACCCAACACGAAACCGGCCCCGCCGGCAAATCCCCAGCCATCATCCTTGTGTGTCACACCGGACAATTTACGATCAACATCGTAATAGTTAGTGCCGGCTCTGGCATAAACGCTACCCACCAGCAGTGGGATATCAGCCTGAAGAGTCAGCGGCACAGAGGTATAATCAATATCATTTTTTGCCGATGACAGCTTTGAATCCACTTCTGCACTGCCAATGGCTAACCCGGCATTAACACTAAAAATACTGGTGACCTGATAAGACGCATTAACCCCGTATTCGTAGCCATAATCAGAGTTACCGTCATACTCCAGGCGGGATGCACCGGCATTGGCCCCGACAGATAAACCTAAAATTTCAGCGCTGGCTGGCAGACTTAACAATGCAAGCGCCGCTGATAGCATCAATTTCTTCATATTAACGTTCCTTCGTAGCAAAAGAGTGAAAACTGTCGTTGCAGACTGTGCCCAATTAATCAATAGCCCATATCCTTATTTTCGCCAACTAAACACATCTTAAAAACAAGCAGATAGTTATCTCTGCCTGTGAATTTCTTTCCTGCCTCACACGCCTGAAATAATTACGCAAAGCAATGATATCGATTACATCCATTTTTACCCGTTTCATGAATTAAACAACCTTATCCTACTCCTCAAAAGTAAGAAAAACTCACTCAAGGTGCTGTTATATCTATATTTAGACTAATAAATACGGCTTTATTCATCATGTTGAATAAGTCAGTACCACAATAAAACGCAAACGATTAACCTCCTGTTTTCAACAGATTTGGTAAATAACTCTGGATCGATGGCTGAACAATCAATAAAATGTGACTAACTTCAAAAGTTGCTCTTGGTAACTTCACTAGACTGGCCCCCTGATTCAGCAACAGTTCTTAACTGGCTCTCATTGAGTTTCTGCCACTGCTGTGCTGATGTTTTTTCAGATAAGACGTACCACTTGAGTACGACATACAGACAGAGGGTAAACACATGAACGAGATTCTGCTTGCAACTATTGCAGGAGTCGTTGTCGGTCTCTTTTTCAGTGCAGTAAAACTGCCACTACCCGCTCCGCCAGTGTTATCTGGCATTATGGGGATTGTGGGTGTTTATCTGGGTGGTATGGCATACCAAGCAGTGGTTGAACGTTTCTTCTCATAATTTTTTAAAACGAATAACTTGTCAGGAGTCCGCTATGGCTACCCCGCATATCAATGCCGAATTTGGTGATTTCGCAGAAACAGTACTGATGCCAGGTGACCCGCTGCGTGCGAAACTGATCGCAGAGACGTATCTGGAAGATGCCAAAGAAGTCTGCAATGTACGCAACATGTTTGGATACACAGGCACCTATAAAGGCAAGAAAGTGTCTGTGATGGGCCATGGTATGGGTATCCCGTCCTGCTCTATCTATGTTCACGAACTCATTAAAGACTTCGGTGTTAAGAACGTCATCCGTATCGGCAGCTGCGGTACAGTGAGCGATGACATCAAACTGATGGATATCGTGATTGCTATGGGTGCGTCCACCGACTCCAAAGTAAACCGCATCCGCTTTAACAACCATGACTTTGCCGCCATTGCCGATTTCCACCTGCTGGAAACAGCGGTAAACCAGGCGCGTGAGCAAAACGTGCCGGTACGTGTCGGCAACGTGTTCTCTGCCGATTTGTTCTACAGCCCTGAAGCCGACCTGTTCGACAAGATGAACAAGCTGAATATTCTGGGTGTCGACATGGAAGCCGCCGGTATTTACGGTGTTGCAGCAGAGCTGGGTGCGAAAGCGCTGACCATTCTGACAGTGTCTGACCACATTACCCGTGGCGAGCACCTGAGTTCTGAAGATCGTCAGAAATCATTCCACTCTATGATGCAAGTTGCGCTGGAAACAGCGATCACTATCTGATGCATCTGATCCGGTTTGTCATATACAGGCCGGATTGCGCTTATAAGGCCAGCGCCATTGCTCCGCCTTAGTAAAGGATTAGTCAGCTCAATCAGGGAATTTGCCTGTCGCAGCTCAAAAATTGGTAAAATGTGGCGTCTTACACAATTTGAAGCGGGTTTACCCGGGCGGCAATGCTATACCTGGCAGTTTGGGCCAACTAATGGGTGTCGGGTCATCGTATGCAGTAATGACTCGGCACCTTTTTCCAGGCATGTTTTCGCTATAGTCCGTACACGAGGAGGGTGGCAAGCATGATGACAAATCAAAAACACTCTGCAACCTTGCCGCCAGCCAGCGGACACTGGCAGTTGAATCATTGCAAAACCGTACGTTGCCAAAACTTCGGTTCCCGGAACCCAGACGACTATATCATTCAGAGGACGAATCCAAACCGTCCTGCATTCATTTGCAAAGAATGTGGCGCCTTTCCTCCCCTTATCAGCAATAAAAATGTCATTGCAGAGTGGCGTTACCTGAAATTACAGCAAAGTAACGGCTTACCTGCCTGCAATAATCTGGACTGTGACAATCTGGGTTTACCCGTACTGACACATCGCCACCTTTATCATGCCTTTGGCTACAGTGGTGATCGTCAGCGTTATCGCTGTAAAAATTGTCAGACGACGTTTGTCGACAGATGGTCTGGCTTTAATCCCAAACACCAGATTCAGCAAAAGCTGCTCGCCCTGCTGTTTACCGGTCACCCCATCCGGGATATCTGCCGGCGGCTTGGTATGAATCCAAAAACGTTTTACGACCAACTGAACCACATTGCCAGCCGCTGCCGTCGGCAACTTTCGGTGTTTGATGCCCGTTTGTTACAACACAAATCACAACTGGCATTGGCCTGTACACTCAACCCGCTTCAGCCACATGCTGCTAATGGTGTTTACTGGATTGCCAGTTGCGAAGCAAATTCCGGCTATGTACTCAGCCAGCACATTAACTATCACCCGGAACAGACAGGCACACCCGATACGCTGCATGATCCTTACAGCCCTAATGCCCGCTTCCTAGCCAGACAGGAAAATAGCGCACCGACAGCAGCGCAGGCTGCCCCTCAGGGCTTACTGGCGAAAGTCGATGCAAAATACCGAGAAGTGCTATCAAGACCGCATTTGGAAGATCCAAGCAGTGACCAGAACATTGAACATTTCCCGGCCAAAGGTAATCTGATCAGGCCTCAGTATGCGGTTTACGCGCATTTTCTACAACTTAATGAACAAGTGAGTGATAACACTCAGCTCATGCTGTTCATGCCGCAAGAGCCTCTGTTACGTTCAGCGTGTCTGTCTGTGTTTCTGAACAGAATTCGCTCCGGCACTATTGAACCTGTCTACGTAGAAGAAGACACGGAATGGCCGCAGGGCAATGCCGCAGGGCGTATCGACATCGTGTTACTGGGATGGTGGCGAGACCGGTGGGCATTTACCCGGTTTGATCAGGTCGGCAAAGGTATCTGCCATTTAGGCGGCGAAAAAAACAATGAAGCCAGATGGCTGCAACTTGCAACTCACCGCGAAGTGGATGAGTATCAGCAGCGATTTTATCAGCAATTTGCGCAGTTGGTTGATGAACCCAGAAGAAAAGCCCGGCCGGGCGGGTTACTTCCTTTGCTGGATATTTACCGGGCCTGGCATAACCTGTGCCGACAAGATCGCACTGGCTTAACACCCGCTCAACAGCTGGGAATCATGGCCTCGCCATTAACGCTGGAACAATTGCTTAACTAACTCAGCCCGCTTTTTCTGTTGAAACGGCAAACAGACCACGCAAAAAGGCCATTTTTGTTAGCTCAGCTTCACTCACCCATCTCACTTTGGCATATAATCTCAGTACGTAATCTTTATTAACAAGTTACATAAAAACTCTGAGGTATTGTGGTGATAAGGATAGTCCCCAATCGAATCAAGCCCATTTTGTTAGTCAGCATGCTTGCGGTCGGTATTCTTCCTGCTTACATCTATGGCTGGATCAGCAGTGAAAAACTCAATGAAGTCGCGCTGGACAGAATTGCAGCCGGCATTAATGCCCGCAATAATATCGTGGCCCAGAGCCTGGATCAGACACACAATCTGCGACTGAAAAATCTGGATTTATTAAGTCACTCCCCTATTTTTTCCCGTCCTCCTGAACAAATTAGCCAGTTTTTTCATAATTTCGGGCAAACCGACCCTTCCTTTGCGGCTATGCATCAGGTGCGTGAGAAAGGCGGTCATTATTATCTTAATGCGAGCTCAGATGCAGGGTTGACCATTAATAACATTGATACCCCGGATTTAGAGAATATCGAAAAAACGCTGACCAAGGATAATACCTACATCTCCCGTCCCCAGATCAAAAATGGTGAGGCCATTGTCTTTCTGGCAAAAAAAATCGAACACCAGCCTGATGGATTCCTGCTGATCGAATACAAAATGGATGACATCAAACAGCAGCTTAAACAACTGGGCAATGAAGTCGCCCCAACCGACAATGTTTATCTGACCGATATTGATGGCAAGCTGCTACTCAGCAGTCATGCCACTGAACAGTCTCTGCATCATTTCAGGCAATTCTACAAAGCCAGTCTAGTCGCAGGATCAGGAGCAATGTCCTCTTTCTCACCGTTCATATCCGGCATCAACAATTACAACGATGATGAAGATAAAGCGATGATCGCAGCTGTTGTACCATCGCAGATCAATGATGCTGAAGGCATGCCCGTCTGGTCGCTGATCACTGTGACCTCACAAGATAGCGTCATCGGTACTATTGATGAGCTGCACCATTTTTTCCTGCTTGCGCTGGCTATGATCAGTGTATTAATCCTCTTACTTGCCATCGCCCTCACCAAACGCATTACCGGGCCTATAGCAAAGCTGACTCGCTTTGCCTCTCAGTTCCGTTTAGGGGATTATCAGCCCAATCCCTCCTTTGAGGGTCCGTATGAATTTCAGTTACTCAATGATGCGCTTAATCAGGGAGCTGATAAAATTTCAGCTGATACCAAGCGGCTCAATCAGGCGCTGGAAAAAGCCAAATCGGCGGATAAAGCCAAGTCTGCCTTTCTGGCTAACTTGTCCCATGAAATACGCACACCCATGAACGGGATGCTGGGGTTGTCGCAACTGTTGCTGAAAACCAAATTAACGGAAGAACAAGAACATCACCTGAACACTCTGCTCGATTCAGGTAAGCATATGATGTCATTGCTGAACGATATTCTGGATTTCTCTAAAATTGAGCAAGGCAAGCTGAAACTGGATAAAACTCATTTCTGCTTTACCGATCTGGTCGGCACTATTGAAAGCACCTACTACTCGTTGGCGAAAGAGAAAGGCCTGGCTTTCAATATTGATTGTGGCTTTGATCAGGAAACCTGGTTCTACGCCGACAAATCCCGTATTCGCCAGATTCTGTTTAACCTGATCAGCAACGCCATTAAATTCACAGACAAAGGCCATGTCAGAGTGCGTATGAGGCGGGCTCTGCTCACCGGAGGGCAACAACAACAACTGACGATTGTGGCCGAAGATACAGGCATTGGCATAGAGCCAGAGCGAACGGCCCACATCTTTGATCCATTTGCTCAGGCCGAAGTCTCTACCAGCCGGCGCTATGGCGGCACCGGGCTCGGGTTGAGTATTGTCAAACAGCTGGCAGAATTAATGGGCGGCAATGTCGAGCTTAGCAGTGAGCCTGGCGCTGGAACATCTGTTACCGTCAACCTCTTCCTTGATACGGGGATCCCTCAGGAAGAGTTAATCGAAAACATCGAGATCGACAGAGAAGCCTTTGCCGGTCTGCACGTTCTGGTTGTTGAAGATAACCACCTCAACGTCCTGATCATGGAAAGTTTTCTTCAACAATGGGGATTTCATACCCACACTGCGGAAAACGGACTGGAAGCATTGGAAATGATGCAGCGCCAACCCTACGATTTGATCCTTATGGATAATCACATGCCGGTGATGGACGGCCTGGAATCGACCCGGCGAATTCGTTCCCTGCCCGAACCTTTCTGCATTGTCCCGATTTTCGCTTGTACCGCAGATGCGTTTGAGGAAACACAGAAGAATATGCTGGATGCAGGGGTCGACTGTGTTATCACCAAACCTCTCGACGAACGAAAATTACTGGATGCACTCCAACGCTTTCGCCACCGTATAGACTACATGGCCTATCTGCGCCAACACACGTTTAAACAACCCGATTTTCGGGATCAGTCTATCCTGAACGACTCTTTATCATCTCTTAACCAAGCTGAGTTACCGTCAAGTCATGCAGCATTCGATTTAAATCAGATCACACAAATTGACATGGAAGAACTGCTGGAAATGCTTGATCAAGATAAAGAAATGATTACGTACTTTCTTACCATTTTCGCAGATGATCACCATGACTACGACCAGAAGATCCGCAATGCCATCGAGGAAAACGATTTGGAGCAGGCAATGTTACTCAGTCATACCCTGAAAGGGGCCTCCGCCAGTCTTTGTGCAAAGCAGGTCAGCCACAGTGCCAAGATAATCGAAATGCAATTGAAAGCTGCGCAAATCCCATCAGAATCTGAGCTTGATGCGGTTTCACAAGCCTTATCTGCTCTTTGTGACGAAATTCGCCGCCAGCAGCAAACTGTCGATATCGAGTAATGTCTTTATATTGGTCAAAGTCTTGCAATCTCATCCTGAATGATCGCCACATTCTCACCACACCTGCGCAGCGGGCAAACAAGCAACAAAACGACAGGGAAACATATGCCCACACCTGTTTTCTTGAGCCACTACAGCGTACATTTCTATGCTCGCTTTATCCTTGGGCTAAGTGACCGAAAAAATGTTTGACAAAACCGCTCGAATTGGGCTTCGCGATTGACATCGACACAGAAAAATTTAATCATCGGGACATCAAATATTTTGCTTCGATCCATATGTTCAGAGCATCGGACATGGCTTCAAAAGAACAGTCAACAGGCCAAACTTAACGTTTGCATAAACACAGCAAAGGACAAGAGAT
>NZ_JAGSOZ010000029.1:0-20458 GCF_019204055.1 Photobacterium sp. WH24
GGGGCCAGGCTCTGCTTTTGCTACAGAAGAAGAGGAAGACGATTTTTATAACAATTTGTAATTGATACTAACCAGGTGATTGATGTTGGCCCCTTCAGTGGGGCTTTAATGAAATATTCGCGAGATGTAATGATCTTTTACTCAGAGACTGTGGCTAGGTAAGTTCATCTGGAAATGACATGTACGAAAATAATATGAAATACGACAGTCAGTACTATATATTGAGAGAAAATCATGAATCAGGTGCATATATGCTCGGCCAGAATGAAGATTCAGATGAAGGATTAGAGCACCTAATGTCACTTCGATCGATTAAACGGCGTGTATTCGGACCCGGTATTGTAGAAGTGTTGGAGGGTGATTCTAGTAGATTTACTCCATGTGATTACCACGAAACAGCTGAACAATTAGTCTCAGAAAAATTTAAGCATGTTTTGTTGCCATTTAATTTACCTGGTGTTGATTTCTATCAAACAAATATAATATGTGATGATAGCATTTGGAAGGGACATTACTATATGCATATCTGGAATCATCACAAAGCAATCCATCATGGACGGTCAAAAATAGATGGCACTTATGTAGATGATGATTTTACGTTAGAGGTGTTGTCATTGGATGAAAATGTACTAGATAAAATCCCCCTAGAAAAACGATTAGTATTCACATTGGAAGAGAAGCCTAAATTTCTGTTCCATGAAACAGTTGTGCAAGCACTTCGTGAGGTAAATCTCACAGGTTTGAGTTTTCAGCGGGTAGATGAATGGTCAATTGGTTCGGCCTTTGAATAACAGACTATTACTACGATGGCTGCCATAAAATGTTTATGGTGGCCATATGTTTTTTCAATATTCTGGATTGTCAACTGTTTGAGAGATGGTCAATGAGAAGACGAATCGTGTGATGGCAAGAAAATGAAATATGATAGTCAGTACTACATGTTAAAAGAAAGTGGTCGTGCAACGGATTATATGTTAGATAAAATAGAAGGATCAGATGAAGGGTTGGGGCATTTAATGTCTCTATGGTCCTTGAAAAGGCACGTTATTGGACCGGGAAGAGTTGGTATTTCAGAGGGTAATCGTGCCAAATTTCAGCCGTGTGACTATCATGAAACCGCAGAGCAGTTGGTCTCTGAAAAATTCAGGCAAGTTCTGGCACCGTTTAACTTGCCTGGCGTGGATTTTTATCAAACCAATATCGTCAATGGCGATAAAATTTGGTCAGAACACTATTACATGCATATCTGGAATCATCATCAGGCGATTCATAAAAAACGAAGTGAAATAAAAGGAACTTATATTGGTAACAGATTTACTTTATTAAATCTTTCCTTAGATGAGAAAGTCCTGGATCAAGTGCCTTTAGAAAAAAGATTGGTTTTTCGATTGAGAGAAGACCCAACTTTTCTGTTTCATGAGTCTGTCGTTGCAGCCCTCAGTGCCGCTGACCTCAGTGGTTTAGGCTTTCGCCGTGTCGATAGCTGGTCGATCGGATCTGCCTTTGAAGAAGACGATGATATTGATGACGATTTGTAATAGAGAAAACGATATCCGTTGTCAGCAATGATGTTCAAGGGTGGGCAATTACGCTTTTAACCCTAATTGCTGATATAACGCCTGAATCTCTTCTTCTGTGGGTAACTGACCATGATCGATACGTCTGAGAACTTTGCACGGGTTACCGGCAGCGATCACATTTGAAGGGATGTCTTTTACCACGATACTGCCTGCGCCAATCACTGTGTTATCGCCAATCGAAACCCCTCCGAGCACAATGGATCCAGCACCAACCCACACATGATTGCCAATCGTGATGGGATCGCCACAGGCATAAGGTTGTACCCGTTCTGATAACAGCACCGGATGGCCGGCCGCACAAAGCTGAACGTTTGGGCCTATCAGCACATGGTCGCCAATAGTGACGGGTGCAATATCCAGCACAATCAGACCGTAATTAATAAACCCGCCTTTACCAATAGAGAGATTACTGCCCATATCGCAGCGAAAGGGTGGTTCGATATGTGTGCCCTGGCATTGTTTGAGGATCTTGTTCAGGATGTCTTGCCGTTTTTGCTGCTCACTGGGGCGCGAGTGATTAAAGTCGTACAGCGATTCTCTGCAGGCTATTTGATGATCAATTAACGCCTGATTGATTAACAGTTTGGTACTGAAATCGTTTAGCTTATCCGGCATTGACGTGTCTCTTTCACTGACAGGTTGTAACACTATAACTGAGCTCAGCCAAAATGTGTCTGACCGGGATAACGTTGAAATCGTCGAGTTGAGGAAATGTGGTGGAATGCACACTAATCAGGTTAAAAGATAGAGATGTGCGTATGATTGAATACGCTGGCTTTATATTAACAAGCAGACAAACCCGTCAGCGACAACACAATAAATCTCATTGATCAGGGAGAAAGGAGCATGGCGACAATTCAGCTGAGATGTGAATGCGGTGAGTTACATGGGACAGCAGAGGTGCCCGCGCCGTCGTCCGGCAACCGCGTGGTGTGCTATTGCAAAGATTGTCAGGCATTTGCCGAGCAGTTGTCGCCTGAACGGATACTCACGGCGCATCGTGGTACGGCGATTTTTCAGCTCAGTCCGGCCAGCGTGCAATGGACAAATGGCAGTGAGCACATTCGCTGTTTACGGTTGACACCGGAAGGCTTATTTCGCTGGTATGCCGGATGTTGCGATACGCCCATTGCGAACACCCTCAAACCTGGTTTTCCTTTTGTTGGCTTAATCGAAAAAGTGATATCAGCACAAGACAGAACCGAAGAGCGGCTTGGTCCGGTGCGTGCGCATGCCTACCCGCAACATGCCAACCCGCCATTACCTGAAGATATACTGCGGAATAATCGCGTCTGGCCAATGATGATTCGCGTAATGCTGAAAATCCTGGGCTGGAAACTGACCGGAAAAGGACGCCCGAACCCCTTTTTTGATCGCCAAGCTCAACCCATTAGCCAGCCAGAGATTGTGAGTAAAAAAGCGGATGAATGATGAGTCATTGTGAAGCGGATCTAGCTGAAATATCCCCAGTGTGAAAACACCTTCTAAACTCAATACTTAGGGCAGGAAGCACTACCTTCCTGCATGGGCCGAATGGTGAATGTTGGGTTTCAGAGCAAATGTTATGGTTGATGCGCTAACGTTTCTCACGTTGTTACTTGTTATTGCCACGCTGCTTCCCTTTTGGCGGCATCCGCACTGGCTGGTGCGCGGCTGGGATTTTCCTCGTCTGCAACTGGCGGTGTTTGCTTTGTTTCTGCTGATTGCTAATGCTTTTGCTCACGTACACTGGCTGGTTATTGTGGTGTGCTTTGTGTGTCTGGGCTGGCAGTTGTGGTGGATTTTGCCTTATACGCGGCTCTGGCGTCAGGAGGTGAAGACGGCGAACGGTGAAAACAGCCATAGGCGGCTGCGAATCATCACAGCCAATGTGCTGACACTGAACCATCAGGCGGATAAGTTAATCACATTGGTGCATCAGTATCAGGCTGATGTGCTGGTGACGCTGGAATCGGATGACTGGTGGCAGTCTCAGTTGGATACACTTGAAACTCAGCTACCTTATACCATGAAGTGCCCGCTGGATAATCTCTACGGCATGCATGTTTATGCCCGGTTTCCTTTAGAGGATACTAGTGTTGAGTTTTTGATCGAAGACGATGTGCCTTCCATGCATGCGTTGCTGGTGCTTCCCTGTGGCGAAAAAATCAGAATGCATTTTCTGCATCCAGCCCCGCCAAGCCCGACTGAAAATCCGGCCTCGGCAGAACGGGATGCCGAGTTGATACTGGTGGCACGCAGTGTATCCGGCAGCACACAGCCCATTATTGTGACCGGTGATTTAAACGATGTTGCCTGGTCGTCGACCACACGGTTATTTCGAAAGATCAGCGGCTTACTGGACCCGCGCGTGGGGCGGGGCATGTTTAATACCTTCCATGCCGACTATCCGTTTCTGCGCTGGCCTTTGGATCATATATTCCACAGCCACCATTTCAGACTTCGCCAGATTCAGCGTCTGCCGTCTATTGGATCGGATCATTTCGCTTTATTTACTGAGCTGTATCTTGAACCGTCTGCCGCACAAAAGGAGAACGGCCTGCAAGCTGAGACGGAAGATGAGGAGTGGGCGGAAGAGATTATTCAGGAGCAGAATGTCAGCGATGAAAATGTGCCGCGTCCAGGACAATGAACCGGGTGAATTCGGGCTGGCAACTGGCTGTTAAATCAGGGTAATCTGTCTTTCGTTAATCTAGCGTATCACTCCGCTTTGCAAAGGATGCTGCAATGAAAATAGCCATACTGACTTTCGAAGGATTCAATGAACTGGATTCGCTGGTTGCTTACTCAATACTGAATCGGGTGAAAAGCGAGAACTGGCAGGTGCAGATCACCAGTCCCACGCCGACAGTAACCTCAATGAACGGACTAACCATCTCCGCCCACCAACCTCTGGCCTACGCCAATCAGGCCGATGCAGTCATCATCGGCAGCGGGTCGCTGACCCGACAGATCGTTGCCGACCAATCACTATTGAGCACATTAACGCTGAGCCCGCAAAAACAGCTGATTGCTACTCAGTGTTCTGGTGTGCTGCTGTTGCCGGCATTAGGCATTTTGGATAACGCATCTGTCTGTACCGACCTGACCACTCAGCCCTGGGCGATGGACGCCGGATTAGTGGTGCTTGAGCAGCCTTTTCATGCATCCCAGTCGGTCGCAACAGCAGGAGGCTGTCTGGCATCTCAGTATCTTGCCACCTGGCTCATCGCGAAATTAGCGAGTGTGGAGGCTGCTAAAAACGCAATCCACTATGTGGCTCCGGTCGGAGAGAAAGAAGACACGGTAAATCGTTGTTTGTCTGTTGTTGAACCCTATCTGGACTGAAAGATGCATATTTATAATGTATTTGGTAAGCGCAAGGATGTGGGCGGTAATCTGATGGCGATCTCTGAAGTACCGGAAAATCCGATGGATTCTGGTATTCCTGTCACTGTTGTGATTTCGCCCAGCGAGCAAGCTGATGTTCGGTTTCGTTTCTTTTACCCGGACTCAAAAGAAGCGCCGATTTGCGGTCACGCACTACTGGGTGCGGCAAGCCATATTGCCCAGGCTGCGTTTCGTGTCGAAACCGGGGCGGGCATCAGCGACGTACGAAAATCCGGAGATGTGGTCAGCGTTAGTATGGCCTTGTCGACGGCAGTCACTCCCGATTTTACCGGTCAGCCTGAACCTGGCTGGTTTGGCCTGGAGGCCAGTCAAATCCTGAGTGCAGGAATTTTCAGTGCCGGTAAACCCAAATGGTGTATCGAACTGAAAGACATCTCCGCCCTGAACGCCGTCCGTTTTGATCTGGATGCACTGGCTGCATGGAATCAGGGGAAAAATTTCAGTGGCTATGTGTTGTATGTGTCCACGGGCGACGGCTGGCATGCCAGAGCATCTAACCCCTTGTATAACATTCCGGAGGATCCGGCTTGCGCGGTGTGCTGTGCGGCGCTGCCTTTGCCTTTGGAACAACCGGCTTTCGTTCACATGGGCTATCCGGAATACCCTAATCTGATCCACCTGGAGGCAACCGAAGGGCAACTATGGGTTGGCGGTAAGGTATATCGGTATGAACCGAGCGGAGCGGTCTGAATGCCTGAAGAGCAGGCTAACCACAAGGAGATGCGAATGACTGCGATTCCTACACTGCATTTTATGTGCGGTAAAATGGCGGCGGGAAAATCCACATTAGCGGCACAGATTGCCAAAACCCATCAGGCCGTGTTGCTGGTAGAAGATGAGTGGCTCAGCACCTTATACCCGCAAGAGGTTCGCAGTCTGGCTGATTACATCCAGTATTCAGAGCGGTTAAAGAAAACCATACAGCCGCATGTTCAGGATTTGCTCGCCAAAGGGATGTCGGTTGTGCTGGATTTCCCGGCCAATACGGTGTCGCAGCGTCAGTGGTTTACCGGCCTGATTGCCGCGACAGGTGTTGAGCACTGCCTGCATTATGTCGACAAACCAGACGAGGTATGCAAAGCGCAGCTGAAAATTCGCAGTCAGGATTTGCCTGCAGGCAGCCCGTTTACCACGGATGAAGCGTTTGATGCGATTACCCGTTTTTTTGAGCCGCCGCAAAGCAGCGAAGGCTTTATTATTCAGCAGTATAAGCAGGATACCTCCATATGAAACAGGCTATAGTGCATATTGCCCTGGTTGTCGGTGACTACGATGAAGCGATCGACTTTTACGTCAATAAGCTTAAATTTGACTTAATCGAAGACAGCTATCAACCCGAACAGGATAAGCGCTGGGTGGTGGTTTCGCCACCGGGTTCCAACGGCGTCACTGTGTTGCTGGCACGAGCGTCCACCCCTGAGCAGCGTAATTTCATTGGCAATCAGGCCGGAGGCAGGGTATTTCTGTTTCTGAGCACAGATGATTTCTGGCGAGATTATGAGCGTATGGTGTCCGACGGCATCCGGTTTGTGCGTCCGCCTCAGGAGCAGGACTACGGCACAGTCGCTGTGTTTGAAGACTTGTACGGCAACTTGTGGGATTTGCTGCAATTGCACCCGGAGCATCCCATGGCGAGAAGAGGAAGAGCAGAATAATGCAAAGAGAAGTACATGATTGCGTGTCATTTTTGCTGATACGCGGTGAAGAGGTATTGCTTGAACAGCGCAAGCTGAGCAAAGTGGTTGATCCTGGCCTGATGGCCATTCCCGGTGGGCATGTCGAAGCAGGAGAAAGCCTTGAGCAGGCGCTGATCCGTGAGGTTGCCGAAGAGCTGACGGTGACGCCGATTGCCTATTTTCCGCTGTGTACCTTGTATCATCCCACCACAGAGTTACAACGGCTGCATTATTATGTAGTGACAGACTGGACGGGTGAGCTGTCGGCACAGGAAGCGGAAGCGGTGATCTGGACATCTCTCCATGAACCGAACGCTGCTACCGTCGAGGCGGATAACATTGCGCTGGCGGAGTACAGACGTGTGATTTTACCTTTGTTGAAAGAACGGCGCTGATAGAACGGTGCAGAAAGAGCGACAGTAAACACATTGATTGGATTTTGGCAGCAAGGGGAAGCGCATGGCAATCAGAGTTATGACGGCAGACGATGCTGAAGAGGTCGAGGCATTAGTGAAAAGTGCGTTTCTGGCAAGTGCGGCAAAGCAACTCGCGCCGGCCGGTATCCATACTTTCTTTAAAGTGGCCTCAAAAGAAGCGCTCTTGCTTCGCCTGCAGGAAGACAACCTGATACTGGTGTATGAGCAGCAGGGCAAAATTATTGGTATGGCAGAACTCAAACAAGGGGCACATCTGGCGATGTTATTTGTGCTGCCGGATTGGCAGGGAAAAGGCATTGCGACTCAGTTGCTGCAGGTTTTACTTCAACAGGTTCGTCATGCTGAGCTCACCGTGCGTGCTTCACTGAATTCAGTCTCTTTTTATCAGGCGCAGGGATTTCAGAAAACGGGGGCGGCGGCAGAGCTTGCCGGCCTGCGATACCAGCCCATGTCACTGACAATGACCAGCACAGTTACAGCGCCGGCAGATCCGTCCGCTTCAGTGCTTTAGCAAAAGTCACTATGGGCGAATCTGAGCGTTCATCCTTCCGAATCAGGGCTTGCCAGTTCAGGTAGAGCCCTTGCTCTGTCACTCGGGCTGTCCGCAGCTCGCCGCTTTTCAGGTACGGCTTTATCACCCAGCCTGGCATAATCGTAATCCCCATACCTGCTCTGACAAATTCCACGACCGCTTCGGTCACACCAGCCCGGATGACTTTCGGCGGCAACAGGTGATTCGGACTGAACAGTTGTTCGTATTCACGTCCGGGACCGGGTGTGGTGTGGTAAGTAATGTAAGTGTCAGCGGCGATTTCCTGCGGTGTCAGCCAGGCTTTACCGGCATTCGGGTGGTCTTTATGCATCACAGCGATCATTTCATCCCGAAACAGTTTCAGCACCCGGAAGCCAGTCTGAGTCACCGTGCCAGAGACAATAGAAATGTCTATCGTACCGTTGCGTAACGCCGTAAACGGGTCGAGAGAGACATCGGGAATGATTTCGACCGAATAGCTGGGGAAGTCCTCATTAAACAGCTTAATAAAGGGCGGCAGCCAATGGTAACCGCCGTAGGCTTCATTACCTACCCGAATGACGTGCTCTATCCCCACCGACAGTTTGTCGATGTCGTTTTCAGCCCTTTCCAGCTCACTGAGTACCACAGTGGCAGATAACAGCAGCCGTTTCCCTGCGCTGGTCGGTATGAGCTTTTTATGCTGGCGGTAAAACAGCTCGGTATTTAACAATCGTTCTGCTTCGCGAATGCGATGACTGAGCGCAGATTGCGTCAGCCCAATCTGACTGGCTGCTTCAGACACACTACCTGCCTTTGCCACAGCCATTATCATTTGCAAGTGTCTTGTACTGATTTTTGTGGCCATAATGTATGAATAAAGTTAATGGTTTTTGAATATTTTATGAAATTTACAGTTAAAAAGCCGTCTCGTAAACTAATAAATGAATGGTCAATAGCCTCTGACAGGTAAGGAAATAGTGGATGAATAAAATGGATAAAAATCAGACTGCACCCACGCTGAAAGTGGACCTGGACAATGAAAAAGTGCATTGGGATCAGGACATGAGCTACGGGCAGTATCTCGCCCTGGGACCATTACTCTCCTGCCAGCACCCGGTTACCCAGCAGCACGACGAAATGCTATTTGTGGTCATTCATCAGGTGTCTGAACTATGGATGAAGCTTTGTCTGCATGAAGCCTATGGAGCGGTGGAGAATATTCGCAAGGACAAACTGCGCCCGGCATTTAAAATGATGAGCCGCATGGCACGCATTCAGTCTCAGATGCTGAACGCCTGGGAAGTGCTGGCAACCATGACGCCAGCCGATTATGCCAGCTTCCGCGATGAACTGGGCCAGAGTTCTGGTTTTCAGTCTTATCAGTACCGCGAACTGGAATTTCTGCTGGGTAATAAAAATGAGGCCATGATTCAGGCGCACCGCGCACACCCGAAATATTACGATCACCTGAAGTCCGTTCTCCATGCGCCAAGCATTTATGACATCACGCTGCAGTTGCTGAAAGCCCGCGGATTTGATGTGCCTGAGTCTCACCTCAACCGGGACTTCTCCCAGCCGTATCAGGCCAGCGAAGACATTGAACGCATCTGGGCGGAAATCTACAACAACAGCAACGAATACTGGGATCTCTATGAGCTGGCCGAAAAGCTGGTCGACATGGAATTCAATTTCCAGAAATGGCGTTTCAGCCACATGAAAACGGTTGAGCGCATCATTGGCTATCGTCGCGGCACGGGTGGCACTTCGGGGGTGAAATACCTCAACAAAGCACTGGAGCTGCAATTTTTCCCGGAATTGTGGTCGGTGCGTACCTCTATTGAAGGGCCGAAGCATGACTAAAATCTGGGATATTTCGCAAACGCTGCGACAGGGGTTACCGGTCTGGCCGGGAGACACGGCATTCTCTTCGTATTTCCACTGGGAAATGAGCGAGCAATGCCCGGTCAACGTTGGTCAGTTTTCCCTGTCGTGCCACTCAGGTACTCATGCCGATGCGCCTGTGCATTACGATGCACAGGGTAAAAGCATGGAAGCGGTCAGCCTGGAATATTACATTGGTCCGTGTGTGGTGATTGATGCTACCCAGGCAGTTGGCTGGGTAAAACCGCAGGATATTATTGATCAGCTGCCGGATCAGGTTGAGCGGGTGATTTTCAAAACCTATCTGCAGTTTCCGCACCATGAGTGGCGGTCTGATTTTACGGCGGTAGCCTCAGAGACAATCGATTTGCTCGCAGAGCGCGGTGCCTGCCTGATAGGTATCGACAGCCCGTCGCTGGATCCCCAGAGCTCGAAAACCATGAGTGCGCATCAAGCTATTAAGCGTCATCGCATGGCGATTTTAGAAGGCCTGGTATTGGATGATGTGCCTGCAGGACAGTATGAGCTGATCGCCCCGCCGTTAAAACTCGACTCACTGGATGCTTCCCCCGTTCGGGCACTGTTGCGCAGTGTTGCCTAGCCATTGGATAAGTCAGGAGTAATTGAACATGCAAACACTGAACAGAGCCTATTTTGAAACACTGGATCGCGATGATCCCCTGGCAGCGTATCGAGATCAGTTTGATTTACCCGCCGGGCATATCTATCTCAACGGCAATTCCCTGGGCGTGTTGCCTAAGGCGGCAAAAGAAAAAGCACGGCAAGTGGTGGAAGAGCAGTGGGGCCAGGGGTTGATCCGCAGCTGGAACACCCACGATTGGATCCGCATACCGCACCGGGTGGGAGATAAAATAGCCGGTCTGATCGGGGCAGACGACGGCGAAGTGATTGTGGCGGATTCAACCTCTGTCAACCTGTTCAAGATGGCAGCGGCAGCGGTAAAACTGAATGCAGGACGTCAAAAGATATTGTCTGAACCGGGTAACTTCCCGACGGATCTTTATATCTTGCAAGGACTGGAACAGTTTCTGGACGGCAAAGTGCGTCTGGTGACTGAGCATCGCGATAACATTCTGGATGCCATCGATGAAGACACGGCTGTCGTGGTGCTGACCCATGTGCACTACAAAAGTGGTGCCATGTTTGATATGGCGGCGATTACAGCCCGCGCTCACGAAAAAGGCGCCTTGGTGATCTGGGATCTCAGCCACAGCACAGGTGCAGTGCCTGTGCAGTTAAATCAGGTGGGCGCCGACTTTGCCATTGGCTGCGGGTACAAATATCTCAATGGTGGTCCGGGCGCACCGGGTTTTCTGTTTGTTGCCAAGCGCCATCAGGCACAGTTGCAACAACCACTGAGCGGCTGGTTTGGTCATGCGAATCCTTTTGCGATGCGCGATGACTATGAAGCGGCACCGGGTATTGCGCGCACTTTGTGTGGCACAACGTCAGTCGTCGGTGCCAGCCTGCTGGAAGTGGGGGTAGATATCATGGCCTCGGCTGACATGCACCAGATCCGAGAAAAATCCCTTCGCATGGGGCAGTTGTTTATTGAGCTGATTGAACAGCGCTGCAGTCAGTACGGCTTCGGGCTGGCATCGTCAAGAGATCCGGCGGTGCGGGGCAGTCAGGTTTCTCTGACCCATGAGCAGGGCTTTGCCATCATGCAGGCTTTGATTGCACGTAACATCATAGGCGATTTCCGTGCACCGGATATTCTTCGCTTCGGCTTCACACCGCTGTACGTTCGTTACGTCGATCTCTGGGATTGTGTTGATGCGCTGGTCGACATCATGGCGAACGATCGCTGGGATCAGGCGGCGTTCAAAAAGCTCACCGCAGTAACCTGATGTGCAGAGTTGCAGAATCTGTCAGGTCAACATTCTAAGCCATAACACCAAAACCAGTAGCATCAAACCCGTACACAGAAGCATTGAACTTGTTTTGCCGGAGAGGGTAAGCCGGCAGGACAACCTTACCTGTAAGGTAGAGACAAAGCCGGGATCTGTGTATGCCCCGGCTTTCTTGCTTCTTCCCGTTATACCTGACGGACAGCCTCTGATTGCCTATAGTTGATGGGGAGCAGGCTGATCCGTTCAGGAGTCCGGATGAAAATCAGAAAATTCAGAGTTGGCTGGGTGGTTTTCAGTCTCAGTGCTGCAGCTGTACTGGTATATCACCAGGTTAAAGCAGCACAGCCATCGTTTGATTGTACCGGCGTGGCAGATGGCAGTATTGAGGCGATGATTTGTCAGGACGAAGAATTAGCTGCGTTAGATAACCAGCTGTCTGAGGTCTACAAACGGGCGGTTGCCAAAGCCACCAATGAGCATCCCCCCACCTTGAAAGCAGAGCAAAGAGGCTGGGTGAAAGGCCGCAACGAGTGCTGGAAAGCCAGTGATAAAAAGCTATGTGTTGAGTCTGGATATCAACTGCGCATTGCTGAGCTGCAGGCCAGGTATGGCTTGATTCAGGCAACAGCCACCGTCACTTATCTGTGTACGGATCAGCCGGGAAGTGAAGTGATTGCGACTTACTTTCCTACTGACCCGCCAACGCTGATTGCCGAACGCGGTGACAGTGTCTCGCTGATGTATCAGCAGGAAAGCGCCAGTGGCACCAAATATGCCGGCCGCAATGAAAGCCTGTTGGAGCATCAGGGCGAAGCTATAGTCACCTGGGGATACGGTGCGCCAGAGCTACAGTGCAAGCTGCAACAATAGTCTGATATAGCATGAAGCCACAAGATAGGACTAACGCTTACAAAATGATGTACACCATAAAAGCACCGAAAAGCGCTGCAAATATTCCTGCAAACCGTCCCTGAATGTCGTTAAGATCAGCGGCCCAGCTGATGAGCTTTTTAAAGTTGACCCTGCCAAGAATTAACAGAAAAATCGCCGCAATAATGGATATCCAGCCGATGGCGGCGACCACAAAGGGAATATCGGTATTATCTGCATATTCAATTAACAGGTAGCCAATCAGTAATCGCACGGCAACCGCCACAAAATGCAGCCAGAGCTGTTTTTTGTGCCTGTCGATAAAGTCCAGAATAAGTCTGGGCTCAGCGGCAATAACCAAGCCTAAAAACGCAACAGCTACGCCTATCAGGCCAATAAGCAATCTCATATCCGCTCTCCTGTCATGGGAGAAAAGTCAGCAAGGGTCTGTGGCCTTTCCGGCCCAGAGACAAGGTTTACAGCCTTGACGGGTGGCTGTCCGGATCCCCCTCGATATGAGGCTTATCATCATGAGATACACCGTGCTCTTCCGGCCCTTCCTGATCCCAGGAACCCTCTTCAGTCCATGGGTCGTCATCTGGCAATTCTTCGATATAGATTTCTTTGTCCTCATAATCGGGTTGATAGCGAAGATCAAAGTGCGCTGCGCGAATAATGGAAATGCACAACAGCAAAGCGACGATAAGCAAAGGGACGCCCCCGATCACACTGGCTGTTTGCAGGGTATCCAATCCCCCGATGAACATCAGGGTAATGGGCATGACAGACAGTGCAAATGCCCAGAACAGACGATTCCAACGTGCCGGCTCTTCATCTATCTCTTTCTGCACGACAGCGGCCAGAATATAGGAAATAGAATCAAAGGTGGTGGCGGTGAAGATCACCGCCAGGATTGTAAAGGCGAGAATCACCAGTTTACTGAGGGCCAGGGTGTGCAGCATGGCGAAAATTGCAGTAGTGGCGCCCTGATTGTTCAGTATGGAAATAACATCTAACTGCCCGGAAAGTTGCAGATAAATGCCATAATTACCCATGATCATGAAAAACAGGAAACAGCCCAGGGTGCCGAAAAAAATCGAGCCGACAACCATGGCTTTTATGGTTCGCCCCTTGGAAATACGGGCGATAAACAGTCCCACGCTGGGCGCGAAAACCAGCCACCATGCCCAATAGAATATGGTCCAGTCCTGAGGGAAATGGGTGTCGGGAAATTGTCGGAACTGGGCAAATGGCTCTGTCCAGGTTGCCATCTCGAACAGGTTGTTGATCATTCGGCCCAGTGAATCCAGCCCGGTGTTCAGCATGAAGAGAGTGGGCCCGGTAATGAAAATGAACAGCAAGATGCTGACGGCCAGCCACATGTTGATGTTAGAGAGTAACTGGATGCCTTTTTTCAGACCGGCATAAGCGCTGTAACCGAAAATGGCGGTACAGACAATCAGCACCACTATGCGGGTATAGAGGTTATTTGGCACGCCAAGAAGCTCGTGGACGCCCTGATTAATTAAGGGGGCGGCAAGGCCGAGGGTGGTTGCCCCGCCTCCCAGCATACCGAAGATAAAGAACACATCAATGAGTTTGCCCAGCCATCCGCGCGCCCGTTCTTCCCCCAGAACCGGCATTAACGCTTCACTGATTTTCAGAACACTGTGGTTACGAACATAGTAGAAATAGGCAATAGGTAACGCAGGGATCAAATAAATAGACCAGGCCAGCGGTCCCCAGTGAAAAATGCCATAGGTGACTGCCCATTTGGCGGCTTCGTGCGTACCGCCGGGAATGTCGAAAGGCGGGGTCTGAAAATAGTAAGCCCATTCAATCATTGACCAGTAAAGAATCGACGCGCCAATACCAGAGCAAAACAGCATCGCAGCCCAGGAAAAAGTGGAAAATTCCGGGTTTTCCTCAGGGGTGCCCAGTTTGATCTGGCCGATATCACTGAAGGTGATGTACACCATAAAAAGAAACGCACCAAGGCCGAGAATCAGGTAGAGCACGCCAAGCTGATCGGTCACAAAATCTTTGGCGCTCAGCACCCAGGCTGCTCCCGCTTCGGGAAAGAAGACTAAAGGCAAGGTCACAGCAAATAGCAGGAAGAGGGAACCGAAAAAGGTAGGTTTATCTATGATGTCATTGAATTTGGTGGACGACATCGCGGCCTCCGCACAAAAAGGGTGTGTGATTCGTCCGTGAATTGGGTGGTATATGAGTCGTATTGTTAATTCTTAGAACATGACGTCCGGAAAACCAATGCCGATCCATAGTGCCGATTACGAGCTTATTATAGTCGAGCTGTCAAACAGCGTTGATTCAAAGGCGATTCCCGCCGGCTGTGTTTGGCTGTTGCTGGTGGATTATGTCAACTCGGAACTGGTCGCTTCAGTGCAGCGGGCGGTTGAGACCTTATTCAATATTTCAGCCTTTTAAACAACGCGGGTATAACCGTTTACTTACATGCCGGAAAAAGCGGCCGGAATCTATCGCAAGCCGCCAGTCTGGTCAGCCTGCGAAAGAGAGTGCGGATAAAGAGTGCTGGTTGGATCAATAACGATTGATAGTAATATCAGAAATATAACCGTGTTCAGCATGTTGCAGCGCTTTTTTTAACATGGCGGCGGTTTCTTCAGGTGTCATGAAACTGCTGATATCCATCTCTTTACCACTGCTGGCCCAGAATTCGGTTGCCATGCCGCCAGGGTACACCCCAACCAGTTTCATTGGTTTGCCTGCCAGTTCCAGCCGGGCTGATTCCACCAATCCCTTTACTCCCCATTTGGCAGCGCAATAGGTTGACTCGCCGGCTTTCGCCACCTGAGCCGCTGTCGACATAACAATAGCGCAGGTCAGGGGAGTATTACGGTAGCGTTGAATCGCTTCCCGCAGGAAATAGGTTGCAGACAGCAGGTTATTGCTGATCAACTGCGCTATGGCGTCGGGCTCTTGTTTCTCCAGCGAGCCGAAATAGCCACTGCCCGCACAGAAAATAATGGTCTCAGGTGCTGATGGCAGTTTATCGAACAGAGATGACACCGAGCTGGCATCTGAAAGATCGGCAGTAAGGGTGCAGATATTGGCAGGCTGACATTGACGGGCGATGTTATGTAAGCGCTCGTCGTTTCGGCCTGTCAGTGTCAGCGTGTGGCCATCGGCAGCATAAGAGGCAGCCAGAGCTGCACCCAGTCCACTGCTGGCTCCTGTGATCAGAATCATTGTTATCCTCTGCTTTTATCAGGGTTTATTCGGCAAAGTATAGCGATATTTTGGTTGACGGGCAGGGTTGGTAGCATGCTGATGGTTATCAATATAAGGTGGGTTTTCCTGATAACACAGCGCATCGTAAGCCTCGGCCATGGTGCGAACATCGTGGTGTTGCAAAATATAGCGGCGAGGGCTGATGCTTGGTTTCTTAAGCAGCGCAGTATGGATTTGGTAAATAAGCGTCCGTTCATCGTCAGTATTGAGCGGGATACCATTTAACGGACAAAGGACATCGCTGCAGGCTCCCATATCGGTCAGTGCCGCAGGTATTCCACAGGATTGTGCTTCAAGGGGAGAAACAGAATAGTCCTCCTCTTCAGAGGTAATACAGAACAGATCCAGCGCCTGATAAAATTCCGACATGTTTTCGACATGGCCCATGAAATGAACACGGTGGCTCAGCGATAGCTTTATTGCCAGCATATGCAGCGATCGCGCCAGACCACCTTCCCCTGCCAGGGTCAGATGCACATTCTCCGGTAAATGACTCAGGGCATGTATCAATAAATGATGCCGCTTTTCCGGGATCAGTCTGCCTGCTGTGCCTATGATTTTCGCCCCTGTGGGTAAGCCCAGCCTGAGCCGGGCTAGGCCCTGATTGCCAGGCTGGAATCGCTGAGTATCAACACCGTGCGGAATCGTGGTGATATCCCGGCCGCTAAGAGATGTTTGTAACCTGTCATTCATTCTGCCGCCGCTGGTAACCACCACAGGTTGCATACAACTCAGAGCCATTTTCAGCAAGCGCGGGTGTTTAGGTTCTTCTTCCAGCCAGTTGTCGTACTCGCTGTGTATTAAGGTTTTGACGCCGGCCAGCCTGGCTGCAATACCTGCTTGATATAAAGCAGTGCTTTGATGGGTATGCACAACACCTGCGTTGTATGCACGAAACAGTTTTACCAGAGTGCGGATAACGTTTGCAGCCGTTTCAGATTCTGCATCAAGGAAGATCAGTTTATCGATGACATTTTTCAGGTAAGGCCACCTTTCAAGTGATTCACTCATCGTCCCTTCCAGACAGACGATAAAGCGTCTTTGCCGCAAGGCAGAGAATTGCTGAATGTTCACTGCAGTAATGCCCACCATTCCCGGTGTTAAGTGCTTTACAACCTGAATAACAGCATTCATAGCGACCGCCTTACAACACCTGCCTGTATAGGATGAAGCAAGAGTTATACCAGTAATAATGCGGCTGGAGGCGCCTGTTAGTGTCTGGGGCAGACTGCGAATCGGGTGATATTCGCATTCTGCAAACCAAGTTGGGAATGGCAACTGAGATTGAAATCAATGTGAAATTTATCAATGAAGGATGACATTAACCACATGTCTGCATTTCTTGTCCTGCTGGTGTGTTTTTCTGGTCTAAGCTGGAAAGAGTTTTTCCAGGCTCAGGGTGTCTGCTTAGTGGTTAAAGCTGTTTGACAATGTATGGATCAAGGGCTACGGAATAAGCGTTATGGAACAAGGACAGGCAGTGGCATCGCTCTGCCACAATTATCTCAGTTCAGGAGAAAAATACGCATGGCTACCATTAGTGTAAACACATCGAATCAAACAGAAATCACGCTTAAGAATGATGCTGAGTCCAGCAGTCAAGTCGCTCTGGCGGCATTCAACGGCAGGGTATACATGGCTTATCGTGGCTGGGGGAGCTCTAAAAGCCTGTATATATGCTCCACTGCCGACGGGGTTAGCTGGTCTCAGCAAACGGATATTACCGATGATAATGGCGCGAAAACCCAGAATAGCCCTGCGCTGGCGGCATTCAATGGCAGACTGTATCTGGCCTATCAGGGCTCAGGTTCCGATAGCATTTATATCTGCTCAAGTGCAGATGGCGTCAATTTTGGTGATCAAACAAAAATCACCTCACAGAATGATGCTGAAACCGATTCCCAGCCAGCACTTGCCGCATTT
Organism: Photobacterium sp. WH24; assembly: GCF_019204055.1. Classification (NCBI taxonomy): domain Bacteria; kingdom Pseudomonadati; phylum Pseudomonadota; class Gammaproteobacteria; order Vibrionales; family Vibrionaceae; genus Photobacterium; species Photobacterium sp. WH24. The sequence continues at coordinate 17,419 of NZ_JAGSOZ010000029.1, forward strand.
AACGGTCGGCTTTATTTGGCATACCGGGGAGAGGATTTATCGAATAGCCTTTATGTTTGTTCATCGGCAAACGGTACCGACTGGGATTCACAGGTGAATGTCAGCGACCAGAATGGCGCGGCAACCACAACAACAGCCGGCCCATCGTTAGCGCCTTTCAACGGGAAACTGTTTTTAGGCTGGGAAGGGGCGGGAGGAACGGCAATTAATGGTTCGGCCATTTACGTGTGCTCTTCTTCTGACGGGCTAGAGTGGGGGCCGCAAACCAACCTGGAAGATGCAAACGGGGCAGAAGGCTATGACGGAGTGTCGCTGGCGGCAACCAGTGATACTTTATTCGCGCTCTACCACGGTGCCCACACCGCACAGCTATATGGTTGTGCTTTTAATGGCACATCCTGGAGTACCAATCAGATTGATTTTACAGAAGCCAATGGAGCGGGATCTCAGTGCGGCCCTGCCTTAGCAGCATTGAACAATACGTTTTATGCTGCCTATCCCGGCATATTACCTTCAAATGATCTGTGGGATTTCACTTTTACAGTGAACTGGAACAACGCGTAAAACTAATCTGCAGACAAACAAAAAGCCCGTTCTTTCGAACGGGCTTCTCTGTATGGTGCGTCTGAGTGGACTCGAACTGCTGACCTTTATCATGTCAATGAACTGGATGCCACGGCCATGAATGAGCTGGGGTTCTGTATCAGTTGGTGTTGTCGGAAATTCAGTTTCTGGTCATCAATGCGGTCACCGCATCTGCGACAGCGAAGGTGTGATCCGATCCCGTTGCGTGAAAATCGGCGAGGGCATCGCCCTGTGTCGGTGTAAGCGATGGGTGAGTGTGCCGTTAAACTCCTTATTAAAGCCATAAATGCATGATATTAATGGGTTAAATTTTAATTTAACTAAATCTCAAAACTATGACTTATGTATCAAAAAGTTATGCGCTAAATTGACTATTGTTTGACGATGGTCGATAGTAGGCAAGGAACTGAATTTTACTTAATCTTTTGTCTTAGAACTGGTGATTTTTTGACAAAGCGGTTCTTGTAGAGTAATTTTCGCGGCTTAACATGTATAATTAATAATGAAACCTGATATGAGTTACGAGTTTGTTGGATATCATGGAACCGATTCGAACTGTGTAGCTTCAATCCAAGAGCAAGGTTTCGCTTTGAGTAAAAATCCCGATGATTGGCTTGGGTGTGGGGTGTATTTCTTCGCAGAAGGGATTAGCGAGCCTATACCAAATGCCATTGAATGGGCGAAAAACCAAGCTTATGATAGCCGGACAGGGTCGAACAAGTATGAAAGTTATACAGTTCTAGAGGCTGCGGTTACAGGTGTTAGGGTCTTAAACACCACGACGAATGAAGGGTTGAAGGTTTACAATGTGCTTAGAGATGCTTTGTTGGAAAAACACAACAAGTACTTCACAAAGAACAGAAGGTTTAAAGATGATGATCGTATAATGTGGGATCTTGTTGCTTTGAATATGAGTCTTGATGTGGTTATTCATAACTTGTATATAAAAAACAAGATGCAGCGAGTAAAGAAAATTTGTTCTAATGTTCCAAATACGACCGTTATGTGCGTGAAAAATAGTTCTTTAATTGATAGGAATTCAGTTAAGGAAGTGGCAAAAGGGGAGGTATGCTAATGGATTTAGATAAAATGCTAGCTGATGCGTTAGCTAGAATTCAGGCATTGAGTGTAGAAGAGTTTGAACAGGATTGTAAAAAATTCGGTTATGAACCAGTACGTAGATCTGCAATCAAGATGTCTGGAACTGTGGAGGTTGATTGGCGAAGCTCTGACATGAAGGTAAGCTATCGACATAACAAAAGTATAACATTAAAGAGCCAAACTTCTGAGGAGTTTGGCTCCTCTTTAACTAACGATAATTATTTTTCTTTGGCTGCATAAAATCATGAAAATTCAACTAAAAAATACTAGAGTTGAAAAACTTAATTTTGTTTTTGATGATTCTATCGAAGACGATGATTTTTCATTTGCATTTGCAAATGGTTTTGTAGAGGAAGATGTGAATTTTTTTGTCGTAAAGTTTGATATAAAATTAACATCGACCCAAGGTTATAGACTTGAGCTTGAATACGTAGCAGAGTTTAATACAGATGAACCTGTGAACATTGAATTTAAAGAGTCGATGTTTCCAATAGTAAATGCTCCTGCCATTGCATATCCTTATTTGAGAAGTTATGTCAGTATTGTAACTTTAAATTCAGGGTATGAGCCAATAATTCTCCCAACTGTGAATTTTCAATCACTAGCTTCAAATCCTGACAGGGCTGTTAACTAAACGACGTGACATCCCCAAAATGCGCAGTTAAGCTCATAAACATAACAGCAAAATCTGTTATCTGGATTGGCGTCTTTTTTGTTGGGCGTCGCTCGCGCGCACCTAAGAAAAGCTGTATTCTATGGTAGCTCGGGCGGGGGCGACTTCGGTCGCGCCGGTATCCTTTTGGCTGGTTACGCCAACCCTGTCCGAGTTGCCACCATCGCGAGTGTTGGCGTCTCCGATTGGTAACATAGCGTTGTGATCAAAAGGAGACATACTATGTCTATAAATTCAGCTTCTGCTTTCCAGGCAATCAACAAAGATCCGCACACCTTAGTTCTCGAAGCCCGGGAAATGATTGGCGGATTAGCCGCAATCTCAGGCCCGGTTGAAACCCTCACCGCTGATCAACTCTTCTACCAGTTCTCCGCCATCAGCGATAAGCTGGATATTGCCCTCATCAAATGGAGGCGGAATGATGTAACAGGCCAATGTCACCGAACTTGAACCAAAACGACTTGATGCCATGTACCAGGAACTGGCGGGGCCATACCCCGTCGTCTGCGAATGCGGCCACTGCATCTCCACTCACAGGCGTCATCCGCTCCCGCTGCGTCAAAGTCGCAGGGGGCGTAGCGCTGTGCAGGTGTAAAGGGTGGGTGGAAGTGCCGGTGGGGATGAGCTTTTACTAATGTGATCGGAGTAAGCAAACGCCAGAAATGGCGTTTGCTTCTGAAC